>VBGU01000155.1 GCA_005881085.1 Chloroflexota bacterium
CCGGGATCATCGACCCGGTGAAAGTCGTTCGGTCCGCCGTCGAGAACGGCGCGTCGATAGCGGCGATGATCCTCACGACCGAGGCGCTCATCACCGATCTTCCCGAGAAGGACAAGGCTCCCGCAATGCCTGGTGGCGGCGGGATGGACTATTAGATCCGAGCTACGGTTACAGATGAAGAGGCCCGCTGTGAACCAGCGGGCCTCTTTCTTTCGTACCTCCCGCCGACAACCATCCGGGAGGATCGATCTTGAATCCCAAGCAGTTCCTGCTCATCGGCGGCATCGTTCTACTCGCGCTCGGCATCGTCGGTTTCCTCGGCGTCTTCAACGACACGAAGAGCGCGTTCTACCTCGACCAGGGCGAGAATGTCGCTCATACCGGCCTCGGGATCATCGCCATCGCGGCGGCGTTCCTCATCCCTGACGCCATGCTGCAGAAGTGGCTCGTCGCGGTCGTCGGGATCACCGCGCTCTTCTTCGCGGTCTACGGCTTCATGGTCGCGGGGAACACCCCGCCGAACACGTTCGGCATCTCCAACCTCGAAAGCCCCGCGGACGACATCCTCCACCTCGTCGTCGGCATCTGGGCGCTTGCGGCTGCGTTCCTGACTCGTGGACAGATGGCGGTCGCCGCGAGTCGCTAGATGCCGTGTCTGGGCCGGTCCAAGGGGCTCAGGTGCTCGCGGGTCCCTCCCTCGACCACGCAGGGTCTCGGGTCCCACTGCGCGCCTGAGCCCCTTGTCCCGGCTCATGCACGCCAATCCGCGCTGCTGTTAGGGAGTTGGGGGCGCGATACGCGATTCCATCACGACGGTGCCGTGCTTGCCCGACGGGGAATCGTCAAGCGTGACCGCGCAGCGGTCGAAGCCCGCGACCTCCGTGTTGATCTGGACCACCTGAATGTCTTGGCCATTGGGTCGGAACGTCGCGGCACGGGCCCACGCGCTGTCCGGACTCACCAACCAGATCGTCAGGACCTGCCCTTCGTTGATCGGAGGCAGGTCGTGAAAGAGGACGAACGGCTGTTTACCGTCGGCGCGCGGCTCGTACAGCGTCCCCCCTGAGCCGGCGAACGAGTCTTTTCCGGCCATGTACCAGAGGCGAGCGCCCTCGCGGAGGCTCTCGAGCGTTCTGTTGTACGCATCGCGCTCGGCGGCGACCGTCACCATGCGCCGGTAGGCTTCCACATCGGCGGCGCCGAGCACGATCACGGCGGCCGCGAGACCAGCGAACGCGATCCGCGAAAGACGGACCGCGCCGAATGACCAGCGGGGGGAGCGCCTGGAGGTCGCTTGCCGCGCCTCGGCTCTCGCCGCCCCGAGAACCCGGTCCCGCAGCGCCGGTCTCGGCTCGCGCAAAGCGACCGTGTCAGGGAGAGTGCCGACGATCTCAGCGAGTGAGGCCGCGTCGTTCGAGCAGGACGCACACAACGCCAGGTGCTGCGCGACCCGCTCCGCATCGCCCCGATCGAGAGCGCCGAGCGCGTACGCCTCGAGGTCGTCCTGGACGTGCTCGTTCATCTGGTTCGCTCCAAAGCGCGGCGCATCTTCTGCAGGCCGATGCGCATCCGCCCTTTCACCGTCCCGAGCGGGACGCCCATGAGCTCGGACAGCTCCACGTGGGTGTAGCCGCCGAAATAGGCCAGCTCGATCGTCCGGCGCTGCGCCTGCGGCAAGGCCTCGAGCGCCTCGCGGACCGTGCGGTGCTCGACGTTCTTCTCGGCGGACACCGCGGTGTCCTCGTCGCTCGGCTGGGATTCGGCCATCTCGAGCGGCGCCGGCCGGAACGTGGTCTTGCGACGGAGGATGTCTACGGCGCGGTGGTGGACGATCGAGAGCAGCCAGGCGCGAGGGTTGCCCCGCTCGCGCCGGTAGCTTCCGGCACCCTTCCAGGCCGACAGGAACGCGTCCTGGACGACGTCTTCCGCCGCCTCGCTCTCGCCGAGGATCCGGTAGGCGAGGGAGTACGCGAGGCGCCCGTAGCGGTCGTACAGCGTGGCGAGGGCGCTCAAATCCCGCGCGGCGAGCGAGGCCAGGAGGGCGTCGTCGGGCGGATGCTGCTCAGGCACTACGAAAAATGTACGGTCGACGCACAGGGCTGGATGTAAGTGGGTGGGGAAAAAGAAAACGCCCCGAGCGACCTGCCTCCGTGCCCGACCGCAGCTTCAAAGCTCTGCGGCCTGGCCGTGGAGCCGATCCTCGATATCCTCTCGGACCGCCTTTGATGCTATCTCCGGTTGCGCTCCCGGGGAACGTTGACCTTGATGGAATCTCGGACCCGTTCCCTTTAGCAGACCCCTCGGGACGAGAGGAAATTTACGGGGTGCTCTGGTGCCAGGCAATCAACTTATCCACCAAATCGCGACCTTAGCCTTCGATCTTGTCCACGAATTCGGGCGCTTATCCACGGCGAATCAACAGTCCGTTTCCTTCATACGATGGACGTGATGTCCGACCCCATCCTCGACCCGCTGAATCCCGAGCAGCGGGCGGCCGTGACCCACGGCGACGGGCCTCTGCTGATCCTCGCCGGGGCCGGGTCGGGAAAGACCCGTGTCCTGACGCACCGCGTCGCGTACCTCATCCGCGACCTGGCGGTGCCCGCGAGCGCGATCCTGGCTGTGACCTTCACGAACAAGGCCGCCAAGGAGATGCGCGAGCGGCTCGACCGATTGGTGGGCAAGGAGCGCCTGGCGGAGCTCACCGTCGGGACGTTCCACGGGTTTTGCGCGCGCCTCCTCCGTCGCGAGGGGCCGCTGGTCGGGATCGACCGCTCGTTCGCCATCTACGACGAGGCCGACCAGCGGGCGGTGCTGCGCCAGGCGATGGCCGAAACCAACGCCAGCGAGAAGGTTTTCGCGCCGGGCGCGATCTCCTCGGTGATCTCGAGCGCGAAGAACGAGCTCAAGGGCCCCGCCGACCTCGCAGCGAGCCCGAAGGGCCAGCTCGACCGGATCGCCGCCATCGTGTGGAAGCGGTACGACGAGCTCCTCCGCGACAACAACGCGGTCGACTTCGACGACCTCCTGCTCCTCGCCTGCCGCGTTTTCGAAACAAGCGACCGCGCGCTCGAGAAGTGGCAGGACCGCTACCAGCACATCCTCGTCGACGAGTACCAGGACACCAACCGCGCCCAATACGTCCTCCTGCGATATCTCGCGGGGTTCAAGCAGAACCTCGCGGTCGTCGGCGACGACGACCAGTCGGTCTTCAGCTGGCGCGGTGCCGACGTCCGCAACATCCTCGACTTCGAGCGCGATTACCCGAACGCGAAGGTGGTCAAGCTCGAACAGAACTACCGGTCGACGCAGCGGATCCTCGACGCGGCGCACTCGGTCGTCCGCAACAACGCGGCGCGTAAGGAGAAGAAGCTCTGGACCGATCGCCAGGGGGGCAGCGACATCGTCGTGATGCAGGCGTACGACGAGTCACACGAAGCCGAGCTCGTGGCTCGCGAGATCGAGCGCCTGCAGCGCGAGGGCGAGGCGCACGGCACGCGCGACGTCGCCGTGCTCTACCGCACGAACGCGCAGTCGCGCGCGATCGAGGACACCTTCCGCGCCTTCGGGCTCGCGTACCAGATCGTCGGCGGCGTCTCCTTCTACCAGCGCCGCGAGGTGAAGGACACGCTTGCGTACCTGCGGCTCATCAGAAATCCGCAGGACGCGTTCGCTCTCGCGCGCGTGCTCAACACCCCGCCGCGCGGCCTCGGCGACAAGACGCGCGCCGCGCTGCTCGCGGCCGCTCGCGAGCACGAGATAAGCGTCGGTGAGGCGCTCGAGAAAGCGGAGATGATCACCACGATCCCGCGGCGCCAGCAGGATGCGCTCATCTCCTTCGGCAAGGTCATGACGAGGCTTCGGTCCGCCGGAGGGCAACTCGCCCTGCCGCGGCTCATCGACGAACTCGTCGCGCTTACCGGTTATCAGACGTACTTGAAGGACGGCACCGAGGAGGGAGAGGAGCGCTGGGCGAACGTGCAGGAGCTCCGCACACTGGCCGAGGATTACATCGCCCTGCCCCAGGAGGAGCAGCTTCCGAGCTTCCTCGAGGAGATCGCGCTCGTGTCCGACGTCGACGAGTACCAGGAGGCCAAGCCCGCCGCGACGCTCATCACCATGCACGCGGTGAAGGGCCTCGAGTTCCCGGTCGTGTTCATGACCGGTATGGAGGAGGGTGTTTTCCCGCACATCCGCGCGATCGATAGCGGGAAGGAGTCGGAGCTGGAAGAAGAGCGGCGCCTCTGCTACGTCGGCATCACCCGCGCGAAGGACCGCGCGTATCTGACCTACGCGCGCCGTCGATCGCTCTTCGGTCACACCAACATGAATCCGCCGTCGCGCTTTCTGATGGAGCTGCCGAGCGAAGGCGTCGAGCTTCGCGGCGACATCGAGACCGAGGAGCGCGACTCGTGGGCCGACCTCGATTGGGAGCGCGACCGAACTCGCTACGAGGAGCGCAAGCAGGCGCGGCGCGATGCGATGCTCGCGGGTCTTCCGGCTGCATGGACTGGTCGCGCGACGAAACAGCGCACCGCGGTCGACCATGAGACGCGATTTCGCGCCGGCGATCGCGTGCTGCATCCGTCGCTCGGCGAGGGCATGGTCGTGTCGAGTGTCGCGCGAGACGACGATGAAGAAGTCACAGTCGCGTTTCCCGACAAAGGCGTGAAGAAATTGATGGCGAGCTTCGCAAAACTCGCGCGCGCGGAGAGCCCGCTCGGTCGCTGAGGGGTCAACCGGCACGCTGCTTGCCTGACTTCGGGCATGGCGCAGGTTGGGGGAGCGATCCGACGGAGGTCGCCGCGTCTCGAGATTTGCCTACCGCTTACGGGGTCGTCCGATATCGCTTTTGGTGTCGTTCTACGAAAGCCGCGACGGCGCCGACGCAAGCGCAGCGCGGCGCGTCGATGGACGGCAACGGTGATGACAGCGGCATGCTGCGTCATCGCCGCGGTGGTCCCGATATGGACAGTCATCGCCGCACCGGAGCTCGAGCGTCTCGGAGCGCTCGCGCTCGCGAAGCCGCAGACGGCGCTCGTTGCGCTGGCTCGACCTGGTCCGCTCGAACGGGCGGTCGTCGTCGCGCGAGGCGCGCCGGTCACAGAACTGCGCAAGGACCCTCCAGGCCTTCAGGTCCACGCGGTCACGTCGGGCGAGACGCTTCTCTCGATCGCGGCGACCTACGGGATCACGCCGCAGACGCTCGCCTACAACAACGGGATAAAGGACACCTCGGAGTTGCGCCCGGGTCAGTCCGTCGTCATCCCGCCGATAGACGCGGCCATTCACGTCGTTCGCGACGGCGAGACGCTCGTCGGCATCGCGGCGACCTTCGGCGCGGATCCGGACACCGTTCGAACGATCAACAGCGTCGCGTTCGAGCCCGCCGATGTGCCCACCGGCCGCGTCCTGCTCATCCCGATGCCTGATGGTCGCTATCCAGGCTTTCGCCTGGTCGTGAGCGACGCGCCACGCGTGTTCGCGCCTCGTATCCGATGGCCGACCGACGGGAT
>VBGU01000156.1 GCA_005881085.1 Chloroflexota bacterium
GGCGACCGCATCGCCATCTATATGCCGACGTCTGCCGAAGCGATCGTCCTGATGCTCGGCGCGATCCGCATCGGCGTGGTCATCCTCGTCGTGTTCGCCGGATTTGGCGCGGGCGCGCTCGGGGAGCGCATCCGGCTCGCCGGCGCACGCGCCGTCTTCGTGACCGACGTCACGTACCGCAAGGGCAAGGACGTGCCGCTTCTCGGCATCGTCTCCCAGGCCATCACCGACGCGCCGACGGTCGAGCGTGTCGTCGTACTGCGGCGGACCGCGTCCACCGAGCGCATCAAGAACGAGATCTCGTGGCAGGACTTCCTCGCGCGCGGCGCGGGACACGACGACACGCACGTCGAGCTCGAGGCGAACGAGCCCGCGTACATCCTCGCCACGAGCGGCACGACCGCGAAGCCCAAGCTCGCGGTTCACACGCACGGCGGTTATCAGGTGTACGTGTACTCCATGGCGAAGTGGATGTTCGGCCTCCGCGAAAGCGACATCTGGTGGTCGACGAGCGACATCGGTTGGGTCGTCGGCCACAGCTACATCGTGTTCGGGCCCCTGCTCGTCGGCTGCACGACCATCGCGTACGAAGGCGCGCTCGATCATCCGAACGCCGAAACGTTCTATGCCGTGGTCGAGCGCAACAAGGTGACCGGGGTGTTCACTTCGCCGACGGCGGCGCGACTGCTCATGCGGTACGGAGTCGCGCCCGCGCGTGAGCACGATCTCTCGTCGCTCGAGCGCGTGTTCTGCGCGGGCGAAGTGCTGAACGCGCCCGCGTGGGAATGGCTGCAGAAAGAAGCGCTCGAGGACAAGGTCCCGGTGATCGATCATTACTGGCAGACCGAGACGGGCGGGCCTGTCGTCGGAAATCCGTACGGCATCGCGACGCTGCCGATCAAACCGGGTTCGGGCGGGGTGCCGCTCGCCGGGATCGAAGCGGCCGTCGTCGATCAGGACGGCAAGGAGCTCGGGCCCGGCGAGAAGGGCATCTTCGTGATCAAGCGTCCGTTCCCCGGCCTCACGGCGCGCCTCTGGGCCGAGCCCGAACGCTACGCGCGCGATTACTGGGACAAGGTCCCCGGAAAATCCGTGTACTTCACCGGCGACGCGTCCTCGATCGACAAGGACGGCTATGTCTGGTTCAGCGGCCGCGCCGACGAGATCATCAAGATCGCCGACCATCGCATCGGCACAATCGAGGTCGAGACCGCGTTCCTCCGTCATCCCGCCGTCACCGAGGCGGGAGTGACCGGCCGCCCGGACGAGCTGCGCGGGCAGGTCATTTCCGCGTTCGTCGTGTTGAAGCAGGGTCGCGAACCGTCGGAGGAGTTGAAGAAGGAGCTGCTCGCGACCGTGCGGAACGACCTCGGCCCGCTCGCGGTGATCGGCGAGCTCAACTTCGTCGACATGCTGCCGAAGACCCGAAGCGGAAAGATCATGCGGCGCGTGCTGAAGGCGGTGATCCTCGACAAGGACCCGGGAGACATCTCGACCATCGAGGACGAGGGCTCGGTCGAGGAAGCGCGCGAAGCCTGGCAGCACCTCAAGACCGGTGTCGCGGCAGGGGGCTGAGCCCAAACCACCCTGGTCCGCGGTGCCGCGAGAGATCAAGGACGAGGTGGCGAAGATCCTGCGATCTCCCGTCGCGCGCGCGGATCGCGTCTACGGCGGCTACGCGCCGTCCGCGACGTTTCGTTTGAAGCTCGCGAACGGCAAGCGCGCGTTCTTCAAGGCGAGCTACCCCGCGCCGAAGGGGAGCGGCGTGCGCTGGTTCATGGATCACGAGGCGCAGAACTACCGGACTCTCGAGCGTTTCATCCGGCCCTGGGCGCCGAGGTTTTACGGCTCGTTCGGACGCGACGGCTGGCACGTGCTCTTGCTCGAAGATCTCGGCCCGCGGTCCGTCCCGCCGTGGACGCCGGCGAAGGCCCGCAAAGCAGCTCGATCGTATGCGCGTTTTCACCGCAAGACGCGGGGGAAGCGGCTACCGCGATCGCTGTCTCGCACGGGCTATATGGAGTACGCCAGGTTCTGGCGAACCCTCGGTAAGACAGGCGAGATCGCACGGACCGCGTCGCTCGCGGGCCGGCGCGCGGCCGAAGCGGAGGAGTGGCTCGCCGTCGGATACCCCGTGCTTGTCGCGCATGAACGCGTGCTCGAGAAGGCACGGCCGCCGTTCGCGCTGCTGCACTTCGACACCCGCTCGGACAACGTCCGCATCCACGGCGATCGCCTCCGGATCTTCGACTGGCCGTTCGCGAGCGCCGGCCCGGCCGAGTTCGACGTCGTCGCGTTCTGCCAGGCGGTCGCCGCTGAGGGCGGTCCCCCCGCTGAACGCGTCCTCTCGTGGTACGAAGAAGTCTTGAGGTTGCGGCCGGAGATGATCGACGCGTCGCTTGCCGGGATCTCGGGGTACTTCGCCGATCGCGGCTGGCGCCCTCCGATCGAGGGGCTGCCACGGGTACGCCGATGGCAGCGGGACCAGCTCAAGGAGTGCCTTCGCTGGGCGGCACGCCGATTTGATCTCCCCGAGCCCCGCTGGCTTGATGCCGTGACCGGCTAATGCCGGAGTGGCCCGATCTTCACGTCGTGCGCGGGCGTCTTGAGAGGGCGCTCGTTGGGCGCGAGATCGTCCTCGTCCGCGTCGGCGACCCAACAGTGTTGCGGGCGACTAAACCGGTCGAGACGGCGCTCGCGCATCGCCGCTTCACCGGTGTCCGACATCGTGGGAAGTTCCTCATCTTCGATCTCGACAAGGGCGCCATCGTCGTGAATCCGATGCTCGCCGGCGTCTTCGAGCTTGCCGATGCCGAGGCGAAGCTCACGCGAACCACCGCGCTGTCGCTCGTGCTCGATAACGGAAAGGACCTCCGCTATCGCGACGACAAACGCATGGGCAAGGTGCATGTGCTCGACGAAGCCGAGGGCACGAGCTCGGTGCACGGTTTCGATGATCTCGGTCCCGACGCCGGCGACTTCTCATGGAACGAGCGCGAGTTTGCGCAGCGCGCGCGTGCGACGCGGCGCGAGGTCCGCAACCTGCTCCAGGACCAGACGTTCCTGGCGGGGATCGGGAATGCGTACGCCGACGAGATCCTCTGGGAGGCGCAGCTCCACCCGAAGCGTCGCGTCGCGACGCTCTCCGATGAGGAGATGTCCCGTTTCTACCGTGCGCTGAAGGACGTGATCGCACGTGGCGTATTGCAGGTGGAAGAGCACCTGCCGCCGGAGCTAGGGACGAAGATCCGTGACCACATGAAGGTGCGCGGCCACAGAGGCAAACCCTGCCCGCGCTGCGGGACGCCGATCATCAAGACCCGCCATGGCCTCGACGACATGTATCTGTGCCCGCGCTGCCAGCCGCCCCCGAAGGGTCAGATTCGCTGAGCGCGGTCTTCAGGCCGCCGGCGCGCGAAGCGATTCCATGCGCCGACGAGAAGCGTGGCGGCGATGAAGGCGATCGTGATGCTTTCGGTACCATCGACGACGCCTGATGCTTTGACCGCGAGCAGCAACGCCGTATAGAGCAGGACCCAAGCGATGTACTCGCGCCACGGCCGGCGTTTCAGCCCGAGCCTCCACGCAATGAGCGAAAAGACGAGCGCGAAAACGGCACCGTAAACAAGGGTCTCGAGGTTCACGCCGGAAAATCTACTCCGCTGACGCAAGGGGACGCTCGTTGAAACCGGGCCCACATATCCATCCGCGGCCAGACCGTGCCGCGCTCGAAGCAGCCCGCGGCAAGAGCATCCCGGATGTGATCGCGCCTGGGCTTGAGGTCCTCTTCGTTGGGATCAACCCCAGTCTCTGGTCGGGCGCTGTCGGATTGCACTTCGCGCGGCCGGGCAATCGCTTCTGGCGCGCGTTGCACGAAGCCGGGTTCACCGATCGTCTCCTGTCGCCGCACGAAGGACGCGACCTGTTGAAGCGCCGGATCGGCGTGACCAACTTGGTCAATCGCGCGACGGCAAGTGCCGACGACCTCGACCTCGGCGACTACAAGCGCGGCGCACGTCGCATCGCGGCCAAGATCCACCGTTACCGGCCGAAGGTCGTCGCGTTCGTCGGGATGGGCGCGTACCGGGTGGCCTTCGGCCGACCGCGCGCCCGTGGCGGCCGGCAGGACGAACGGCTCGCCGGAACAACGATCTGGGTCCTGCCGAACCCGAGCGGCCGGACCGCCGGCTACCAGATGCCCGCGCTCGCGCGCGCCTTTCGCGAACTGCGCCGATCGCTTCCAGGCGGCACACTCTCGGGGCCGGGGAGGTGAGCATGCCCAACACCGTGATCACAACGCGAGAAGAGCCGATCGCCACGGTGCAGATCAACCGCCCCGACGTCCTCAACGCGCTGAACGACGAGGTTATGGGCGAGCTCGTAAAGGAGCTCACAGCGCTCGACGACGACGACGCCATCCGCTGCATCGTGCTCACGGGCAACGAGCGCGCGTTCGCGGCGGGCGCCGATATCAAAGAAGCGTTCGTCACGGCCACGCCCGTCTCGATGCTGAGACAGGACCTCACCTCAAAGTGGGAAGCGATCCGACGGATCCGGACGCCGATCATCGCGGCGGTGTCGGGGTATGCGCTCGGCGGCGGCTGCGAGCTCGCGATGATCTGCGACATCATCGTCGCCTCCGCAGTTCGGACAGCCCGAGATCAACCTCGGGATCATCCCCGGGGCGGGCGGAACGCAGCGGCTCACGCGCACGGTGGGGAAGTACCGCGCGAACGAGCTCATCCTCACCGGCCGGCGCATCAAGGCGGACGAGGCGAAAGCGATCGGGCTCGCCGCTCAGGTCTTTCCGGCCGCCTCGTGGCTCGATGATGCGAAAGCACTTGCCCGCACGATCGCCGAGAAGCCGCCCGTGGCCGCGCGACTCGCGACCGAAGCGGTCGACCTCGCGTGGAACTCCACACTCGACGCGGGCCTCGAGTTCGAGCGCAAGGCGTTCTACCTGCTCTTTGCGACGGAAGATAAAAAGGAAGGCGTCGACGCCTTCGTGAACAAGCGCAAGGCGATCTTCAAAGGGAAGTGACGAGCCTTTCGCCGCTGCGCGTCGCACGCGATGGCGCGGTGACGGTCCTCACGCTGAACCGACCCGACGTTCTGAACGCCTTCGATGAGCCGCTCACCGAAGCGCTGAACGCATCGCTCGCAGATTGCGCCGCGGATCCGGCGATCCGCGCGGTCGTGATCACCGGAGCGGGCCGCGCATTCTCGGCGGGCCAAGACCTCGCCGATCGCCTTGCGATGATCGAAAAGACCGGCGAACTCCATCTCGGCGACGAGCTGCGCCGGCGCTACCACCCGGCGATCGCCGCGATCCGTGAGATGCGCAAGCCGGTCATTGCCGCTGTGAACGGTGTCGCCGCGGGCGCGGGCCTCGGGGTCGCGATCGCGTGCGACATCCGCGTCGCCGCTTCTTCTGCGACCTTCCGTCCCGCATGGGGCCGCGTCGGGCTCGTCCCGGATGCCGGCTCGGCTTTCTTCCTTCCGCGTCTGGTGGGCTGGGGCCGCGCGCTCGACATGGTGCTTACCGGAGACCCAGTCACCGCGGACGAGGCGCTCCGCATCGGGCTCGTGACGCGCGTGTGGCCCGACGCCGAATTCGTGGCGAAATGGCGCGAGCTGGCGGAGACCCTCGCTCACGGGGCGACCGAAGCGTTCGCGCTCACGAAGGAAGGCCTTAACGCGGCGATGGCGCGCGGGTTCGCGGAGTTCCTCGATCACGAGGCCGACCTCCAGGATCGCGCCGGTCGCACCCACGATTACGCTGAAGGGGTGAGGGCGTTCAGCAAGAAGCGGCCCGCGAAGATGGAAGGCCGGTGAGTAGACACCCGCGCGATGCGGTGATCCTCGGCTACGTGCGAACGCCGTTCGGCCGGTACGCCGGCGCTCTTTCGTCGCTCCGCCCCGACGATCTCGCCTCCCACGTTATCCGCGCGGTCCTCGAGCGCACCGACGTCGGCGATTCCGAGATCGACGAGGTCGTCTTCGGCGCGTCGAACCAGGCCGGCGAAGACAACCGCAACGTCGGCCGCATGGCGTCACTCCTTGCGGGGCTGCCGGAAACGGTTCCCGGCGTGACGTTAAATCGCCTCTGCGGCAGCGGGCTCGAGGCGGTCAACGACGCCGCGCGACGTATCCGCGCCGGCGAGGCCGACGTTATCGTCGCCGGCGGCGTCGAGAGCATGTCGCGCGCGCCACTCGTCACGCTGAAACCGTCCGAGGCTTTTCCGCGCGGCGAGCGCGTGCTCGCCGACACCACCCTCGGGTGGCGCCTGGTGAATCCGCGGATGAGCGATCTGGGTTACCACCCGATCTCGCTCGGCGAGACGGCCGAGAACGTCGCCGTGCAGGAGCACATCGGTCGCGCCGAGCAGGACAGCTACGCGGCGCGCAGCCAGGATCGCTACGCGCGCGCCAAAGCGGATGGTTTCTTTGCCGGCGAGATCCAGGCCGTGCACAACGGCAAAGAGCTCGTGAGCGAGGACGAGCACCCGCGCGCCGATACGAACGTCCAGAAGCTCGGAAAGCTCAAGCCCGCGTTCAAGGATGGCGGCACCGTGACGGCAGGCAACTCGTCCGGCATCAACGACGGCGCGGCCGCGCTCCTCATTGCGGCGCGCGAGAAGGCGGAGTCGCTCGGACTCCGTGCGCTCGGGCGCGTGGTGGCGAGCGCCTCGGCGGGCGTACATCCGGACTACATGGGACTCGGTCCGATCCCCGCCGTGCGCAAGCTCGTGGAGCGGACCGGCGTTACGCCGAAGGAGTGCGACGCGATCGAGCTGAACGAGGCTTTCGCGGCGCAGGTGATCCCGTGCATTCGCGCGCTTGGTCTGCCCGACGACCGCACCAACCCGAACGGCGGCGCGATTGCCATCGGTCATCCGATCGGCGCATCTGGGGCGCGCATCGCCGGGGCCCTGCTGCGCGAGCTCGAGCGCCGCGGCGGCCGCTACGGCATCGCGACGATGTGCATCGGGGTCGGCCAGGGCCTCGCGACCCTCTTCGAACGGGAGTCCTGAGCGGAGCCATACTTACGCCGGTCTGACCGGCGCGGGAGGGGTGCAATGGGCGGATTCGCAAAGAACGAGCTTGCCGCAAAGCGCGGGTACACGTATCGGCTGACGCGGCGCCAGTTCCTCGTCGCAAGCTCCGCGGCCGCTCTCGCGGCGTGCGCGCCCGGCGCGGTCACGCCGACCGCATCGTCGAGCGCCGCCCCAGGTAAGGAGCTCAAGATCGGCCTGCTCCTGCCCTTCACCGGTGTGTATGCGGAGCTCGGCAACTCGATGCGGCGCGCTACCGAGCTGTATCTCAAACAGAGCGACCAGAAGCTCGCGAATCGTCATGTCACCCCGGTCTACGCGGACGATGCGAACGTAACCGCCACGGGGATCGCGGCGACCCAGAAGTTCATCGACCAGGACCAGGTCGACGTGATGATGGGCGTGGTGCCGACCCCCCTTGCCTATGGGATCCGGAACGCGGTGCACGCCGCGAAGCTGATCTTCATCGACACCAACGCCGGCGGCAACGCGCTGACGCGCGACACGACCAACTGCACGCCGTCCTGCAAGAGTCCGTACATCTTCCGCGCCTCGTTCTCTTCGTACCAGATCTCGTACCCGATAGGTGACTACCTGTCGGCGAAGGGAACGAAAGAGTTTTTCCTCGCGTACGCGAACTACGGGTTCGGCACCGAGTCGGCGGCCGACTTCACGACCGGTCTCAAGAAGAACGGTGGCAGCACAACGGGAAACGTCGCGCCGCCACTCGGCAACCCCGACTTCGCCCCGTTCGTCACGCAGATCAAGAACCAGCCGACGAAGAACGTGTATTCGTTCTTCTCCGGCGCGGACGCGATCGGGTTCATCAAGAGCTGGAACTCGCTCGGTCTGCCCGCCGCCGGCTACAAGATGTACGGCGCCGGGTTCCTCACCGAGCAGGACGTCCTCAAAGAGGTGAAGGATCTCGCGAACGGCGCGATCACGTCGCTTTTCTGGGCCGTCGAGCTCGACAACGCCGAGAACAAGAAGTTCGTCGCCGACTTTCAAAAGCAGTACCCCCTGCTCCCAGACGTCTTCACGGTCCAGCAGTACGACGGCATGCGCGCGCTCGACGAAGCCCTCAAGGCGGTCGGTGGCGATACCTCCGACAAGGACAAATTCGTCAAGGCCCTCGAGGACGTGAGCTTCAAGAGCCCGCGCGGCGACTTCGCGTTCGATAAGACAACCCACAACCCGATCCAGGACATCTACATCCGCGAGGTGAAGACGCAGAACGGGCAGACGGTGAACACGATCAGCGACAAGATCGCCAAGGTGACCGACCCGGGGAAGTGACCTCCGCGTGAGCTTCGAGCTCGTTTTCCAGCAGGCGCTGAACGGTCTGTCGTTCGGCGCCTTGCTTTTCATCCTCGCCTCCGGTCTCTCCCTCGTGTTCGGGATGATGGACGTGGTCAACCTCGCGCACGGCGCCTTCTACATGCTCGGCGCGTACGTCGCGCTCTCGGTCGTCCAGCTCACCGGATCGTTCTGGGTCGCCATGCTCGCGGCCCCGGTCGCCCTCGCGCTCCTTGGTCTCCTGATCGAGCCCCTGCTGCTGCGCCGACTTCGCGGGCGACACCTCGATCAGGTGCTGCTCACGATCGGCGTCTCCCTCGTGATCGTCGACGTCACCGGTCAGCTCTGGGGCCGCGAGGTCCGCTCGCTGTCGGCGCCGCCCGGCCTCGACGGATCGGTCGCGCTCATCGGTGGCGTCTACCCTGTCTACCGCCTCTTCGTGATGGCGTTAGGCGTCGTCCTCGCCGCGGCGATGGCCGTGGTCTATCGGCGCACCCGGATCGGCATGCTCATCCGCGCTGGCGTCGAGGACGCGCAGATGCTCGGCGCGCTCGGCGTCGATACGAATCGGCTCTTCGCATCGACGTTCGCGACGGGTGCGGGGCTCGCGGGCCTCGCCGGGGTGATCGCCGCTCCGGTGTTCGGCATACAGCCCGGCATGGACACCGACCCCGGGCTCCTGTATTCGCTCGTCGTCGTGGTGGTCGGCGGTCTCGGCACGCTCTCCGGCGCGGTGGCGGGAAGTCTTCTGATCGGGCCCGCGGATACCTTCGGCAAAGTGCTGTTCCAGGACGTCGCCCTGGCGGTCATCTTCGCGATCGTCGCTCTCGTGCTCCTTCTGAAGCCCACCGGCCTGCTCGGCCGGATCCGCGTAGCGCGATGAGACCGCTCGTGCGCGGGACCCTCGTCGCGTTGGCTGCGGCGGCGCTCGTGACGTTCCCGTACTGGAGCGCAGCGTGGGAGTCCACCCGGTTCGCAACGACGCTGCTCCGCGACGGGCTCATTCTCGCGATCTTCGCGCTGTCGCTCGACCTCCTCGTCGGCCGCGCGGGCATGCCATCGCTCGGCCACGCGGCGTTCTTCGGCGCGGGAGCCTACGCCGCGGGCATCGCCGGCCAGCGCCTCGCGACCGATCAGCTGCCCGTCACGCTCGGGGCGGCGGCCCTGGTCGCGGCGCTGCTCGCGCTGATCATCGGTGTTCTCGTGGTGCGATCCGAGGGGATCTTCTTCTTGATGCTCACGCTCGCGCTCGCGCAGATCGTCTTCGCGATCGCATTTCAGTGGACCGCCGTAACGGGCGGCTCGAACGGTCTCTCGGGCGTCGGGCGCCCCATGCTCGCCATGCTCGACCTCAGCTCGCCGGATCTCATGTACGTCCTCGTAGCGATCACGTTCGTCGCCGCGGCCTTTGTGGTCTGGGGGCTGGCGCGGTCGCCATACGGACGAGCGTTGATCGGAGTTCGCGAGAACGAGCGGCGGATGCGTGCGCTCGG
>VBGU01000157.1 GCA_005881085.1 Chloroflexota bacterium
TCATCGAAACGAGGACCTCGCCGTGGGCCCGCCCGAACCGTGCAGAGTCCTGCCGTGCGAACTCGTCGAGCACGCGGATGCGCACGGACTCGCCGGCCTGCGTGTAGTAGTCGACCTTCACTTCGCGGACATACGCCTTCGCGTTCTCCCAGTCGAGCCTCTCCACCTGAAGCTGCCGACCCTCGTGGAGGTAGATCGCCTGCTCGTGCAGCGTCAGCGGCGCACCGAAGCGGTCGATCTCGCCGATGACGCGCTGTCTTCCGTCGCTCTGATCGACGACGACGACGTTGTCGGAGGTCGCGGTCCGGAGCGACATCCCCTCGGCCGGGAAGGACTGAGCGGACCAGTGATAGCGGCCGTCCGCCTCGTGCAGGATCCCCTGCTCGTCGAGGTAAGAGAGCACCCCGGGCGTGTCCTCGGTGCCGAAGCGCTCTTTTCGCTCGAACGGGATCTCGAACGCGCCGCACTTCAGGTGCTGCACGAGCAGGTGGAGGTTGTCCGGATTCACCAGGCCGGCCTCGGGCGACCGCTGCAGCACGTAGTCGGGGTGCTGCACCACGTACTGGTCGACCGGCAGAGACGTCGCGACGAGGAACGCGGCCGAGAGCTCCTCTCGCCGCCCCGCGCGGCCCATCTGCTGCCAGGTCGAGGCGACAGTGCCCGGGTAGCCGATGAGGACGGCCGCCTGCAGCGCGCCGATGTCGATGCCGAGCTCGAGCGCGTTCGTCGAGACCACGCCGCGCACCGAGCCGTCGCGGAGTCCCTTCTCGATCGCGCGCCGCTCGGAGGGGAGATACCCGCCGCGATAGCCGCGCACCAGATCGGGCGGCCACTGCGGCTGCGGAAAGCGCGCGCGGAGGTAGGTGAGCAGGAGCTCCGTCGATACGCGGGATCGGGTGAACGCGATCGTCTGCACACCCGACGCGAGGAGCGTCGCCGCGATGTCGCGTCCGGTGAAGAGGGCGCTCTTGCGCACGCCGAGCGACTGGTTCACGACCGGCGGGTTGACGAAAGCGAGCACCTTCTCGCCGCGCGGGGCGCCGTTGCGGTCGATGAGGACGACGTCGTCCTCGACATGGCGGCGTGCGAGCTCCTCGGGGTTGGCGATCGTCGCCGACGTGCAGATGAAGATCGGATGCGATCCGTAGAACGCGCAGATGCGGCGCAGGCGGCGGAGGACGTTCGCGACATTCGAGCCGAACACGCCGCGATACGTGTGGAGCTCGTCGAGGACGACGTACCGCAGGTTCTCGAAGAGCTTCACCCACTTCGTGTGGTGGGGAAGGATCCCGGTGTGGAGCATGTCCGGGTTCGTGATGACGACGTGGCCGGCGTTGCGAATGGCGGCGCGCACGGCGGGCGGCGTGTCGCCGTCGTACGTGTAGGTCTTCAGGTCGATATCGACGTCCTTCGCGAGACGTTCGAGCTCGGCGAGCTGGTCCTGCGCGAGCGCCTTCGTGGGAAAGATGTAGAGAGCGCGCGCGGTCGGATCCTTCGCGATGGCGTCGATGACCGGAAGGTCGTAGCAGAGCGTCTTGCCGCTCGCGGTCGGCGTGACCACGACCGTGTGTTTTCCCGCGTGCGTGGTCTCGAGCGCGTCGGCCTGGTGCGAGTAGAGCGAGAGGATCCCGCGGCGCCGGAGCGTCGCCGAGATGCGGCCGTCGAGCCAGGCCGGAAACTCGGCGTACATCGCGCGCCGCGGCGGGATGTGCTCCCAGCGCGTGACCATTTGCTTGAACTCGGGGTCGCGGGCGAGCGTGTCGAGGATTTGCTCGAGACTTATGCGTGCCGGGAATCGAACAGCCGTTCGCATGACCTGCGGACGATATGGAACGCGTGTTCTGACGTCAAGGACGCATGAAATCCGAACGATTTGGCTTGGATCTCGCTGAATATGCCTTGACAGACATATGCCTATAGACGTATACACGACTCATGCAGGCGACCTTCAGCGCCCTGGCCGAACCCAACCGCCTCGCGATCGTCGGTCTCCTTCGCCGCAAGCCACTATCTGTGGGAGAAATCGTCGAGCGGCTTGGCCTGCGGCAGCCGCAGGTTTCCAAGCACCTGCGGGTGTTGAGCGAGGCAGGACTGGTGGAGGCGCGTCAGCTCGCGCAGCAGCGCATCTACAGCCTCCGCGCGCAGCCACTAAAAGAGCTCGACGAGTGGCTCGATCCATACCGCCGCACGTGGGACGAACGATTCGCACAGCTCGACGACGTTCTTCGCGACCTGAAGCAAAAAGACAAGGGGAAGAAAGATGTCCATGACAAGTAGCGCCACGACGAAGGTCACGTTGCCCTCCGATAAAGAGATCCTCATCACGCGCGAGTTTGACGCGCCTCGCGAGCTCGTATTCAAGGCGATGACCGATCCCAATCTCATCCCGCGGTGGTGGGGGCCGCGAAACCAGACGACGACGGTCGACAAGATGGACGTCCGGCCGGGTGGCCCATGGCGCTACGTCATGGGTGCCCCCGACGGGACCAAGAGCGGCTTCCGCGGCGAGTACCGCGAGATCGTCGCGCCGGAGCGCGTCGTCCAGACCTTCGAGTGGGAGCCGATGGCCGGGCACATTTCGGTCGACACAGCGACGCTCACCGAGCGCGACGGACGCACCCTGCTGACCATACGATCGCGGTTCTCGTCGAAAGAGGACCGCGATGGAATGGTCGCGAGCGGGATGGAGCAGGGCCTGCGCGAGACACACGATCGGTTCGCCGAGCTGCTCGCGGAGCTCGTGAAGCGCTAGTTCCTTCGGCGCGCTCCTCTGCTACTCGCGACGGCGTTCGTCGACGGGACGCAGCAGGAGCGCGCCGAGCGCGTAGTAGCCAAGCGCGAACAGGAACGCGACCCGCGGGCCGAGCGAGAAGTCGAACGCGCCGACACGGTCCATGGCGATCCCACCGATCGGGATGGCCAGCGGGCCCGCGGCGCCGGTGACGACGTTCGAGATGCCCATGTACCGGCCGCTCGTGGCCTTCGGGACGATGTCCGTCATCAGAGCCCAGTCCACCGCCAGGAACGCGCCCGCCGCGATGCCGACCGGCACCACGAACAGGACCGCGACGAGGATGTTCGGAGCGAGCGCGACCCCGAGCATCCCGACAGAGCCAGCGTCTTCCGGCCGAGACGGTCCGACAGGCGAGCTGCGGGGAACGTGGTGAGGGCCGTGGTCACTGCGATCAACGCCGTCGCGACGTTGATCCATATCCCGATCTCGGCATCGCCCAGGCCGATCGATCGGCTCATGTAGAAGAAGATCAGATCGGTGAGCGTGACCGTCGCCATGAGGACGAAGAGCCGGGATCCGAGAAGCCACACGAAGCTCCGCTCCTTGAGGATGTCGAAACCCCACGCGCTGGTCGCGACCTGAAGCCACGAACGTCCCTCGCGCGACGGTCCGGACCGGCCCTCGTCGACGGTGACGACCGTGACGATCGCCGTCGCAAGCTCGAGAAGTCCGAGGCCGATGGTCGCGGCGACGAAATCGCCGGTGAAGAGCCCGATGGATGCGATCGCGACGCCCCCGATGCGACCGAGCACGATCATCACGCCCATGAGTCCGCTCGCGAGACCGACCTGCGGAGCGGGCACGAGGTCCGGGACGTACCCCTGGAATGGCCCCTGAGCGAAGTTGGATGAGATCTGGAGCAGGACGATGAACGCGACGACGGAAACGTACGTGTTCGAGGTCGCGACGCCGGCGAGGAACACAACGTCGAGCACGGCGCCGATGACGATGTATGGCTTGCGGCGGCCCCAGCGCGTGATCGTGTAGTCCGAGATCGTTCCGATCGTCGGCTGCACCAGGATCGCGACGATCGCGCCGAGCAACGTAAGAAGCGCGAGCCCCGTTCCCGCGTTCGCCTTTCCGACCAGATCGTCCATCCGCCGCTGGAGGATCACGTTGTTGAGGCCGCCCCAGATCGCGTTGATGCCGAACCAGTAGATCGAGAGCTGGAAGATCTGGAAGATCGGCAGGGTGCCGACGGGCCTCCCCGCCGCCTGGGCCTGAGCCGTTGCAACTCCCACGGCGGAAGTATCCGCAGGGCTGGCTTCCGGACCAGCCTGGCCTCCCCTGGCCGAAATTGGTCTGACCTCTCGCCGCGAGCCTTCGAAGCCTTGACAGCCGCGCTCCAGACCTGAAAACTCCCCTGTGAAACCTTTTATGAAAGGTTTTACCGGAGCGATGGGGGAAGGCGTGCGCAGGGTCACCATTCACGATGTCGCGGGGAAAGCGGGCGTCTCCACGGCCGCCGTCTCGCACGCGTTCAACGATCCGGAGCGCCTGCGGGCGACCACGGTGACTCGGATCCTCGATGCGGCGCGGGATCTCGGGTACGCGCCCAATCCGCATGCGCGGGCGCTGCACTCGCAGAGGGTCGGGGTCCTCGGCGTGCTCTTTCCGCAGCCGATCGCGACGGTCTTCGCCAATCCGTTCTTCGCCTCGTTCCTCGAGGGCATCGGCAGCGTCACCGACGAGCGCGGCATCGGGCTCCTTACAGTGACGCCGCTGGGCGGGTCGCTCGAGCGCGCGATCGCCGCCGCTCCCGTGGACGGGTTCGTGATCATCGGCCTCGACGAGCGCCATGCCGAGGTCGCACCGCTTCGCAAGCGCGGCGTCCCTTTCGTCGTCGTGGACGGCGACGCCGAGACCGCGTCGTCGGTGAACGTCGACGACGAGGGCGGGGCCTACGCGGCGGCGAACCTTCTTCTCGAGCACGGCCATCGCGACATCCTCGTGCTGACGTTCCATGCGCCGCCCGAGGAGCTCGCCAAGGATCTCGGGGTGCGCGGGCGCCGGCTTCGCGGCTATCGCCGCGCGTTCGTGGACCACGCTGTCGCCCTCGACGATGACGCCGTTGTCCGGACATTCGTGACCCTCGAGGGCGGCGACATGGCCTTCGCGAAAGCGTGGGCTGAAGGAGCGCGTCCCACCGCGGTGCTCGCGGCGAGCGACATCATGGCGATCGGGGCGATGCGAGCGGCAAAGCGTCTCGGTCTCCGGATCCCGGAAGACCTCGAGGTCATCGGCTTCGACGACATCCCGCTCGCCGCGGCGAGCGACCCCGCGCTCACGACTATCCACCAACCGATCGCCGACAAGGGCCGCGTCGCCACCCGACTCCTCATTCGTGAGCTCGACGAGGGCGGGCCTCGCGAGCGGATCGTTCTACCCACCGAGTTACTCCTGCGCGAGTCGACGCGAGCCGCGTCAAAGAAATCCCGGACCCAGCGTGTTGCGAAGGGAGGTACCGAGCGGGAGGGGAAGCGAATCTTGAAAGCCGCGGCCCACTAAAAACGAACTCGACCAAGTGACGCGCATTGGAAGGAAATACAAAATGAAGCTAAGGGCGATCACGCTGCTCACCGTCGCCTTGGTGCTCGCCGCCGCGTGCGGCGGTACCGGCGGCACCGCTAGTCCGAGCCCAAGCGGCGGCACCGCCGCAGGCGCGATCACCGGGAACATCACGCTCTGGCACGCATATGGGACGGGCGGCTCGGAGGAGCAGGCCCTCAACCAGCTCATCGACAAGATCCGCACCGCGAACCCGACCGCGAAGATTACGGTCCTCCAGGTCCCGTTCGATCAGGTCTTCAACAAGTTCCAGACGGAAGCAGCGGCCGGCGGTGGCCCCGACCTCTTCACCGCGCCGAACGACGAACTCGGTAACGAGGTACGGGCGAACCTGCTGATGTCGCTTGATGGGAAGCTCGCGGGCAAGCTCACGAACGTCGCGCAGCTCGGCATCGATGGACTCAAGGTCGACGGCAAGCTCTACGGCGTGCCGATGCTGTTCAAGGCCGTCGCGCTCTACTACAACAAAGACAAAGTGCCGACCCCGCCGAAGACGACGGACGAGCTCATGACCATGCTCAAGGCGGGCAAGACCCTCGTCCAGAACGAGAACGCGTACCACATGTTCGGATGGTCCACCGCGTTCGGGGGCAACCTCATGGACGCGAGCGGCAAGTGCGTCGCGGACCAGGGCGGCTGGGCCGACGCGTTCACCTATAACCTCGCCCTCAAGGCGGCGGGCGCGAAGTTCGAGACCGACGGCGGCCGCGCGGACACATCGTTCCGCGCCGGCACTGTCGACATGATCATCAACGGGCCGTGGGTCCTCGGCGACTACAAGAAGGACCTCGGCGCGAAGCTCGGCGTGGCCCCGATCCCGGCTGGCCCCAAGGGCAAGGCCGGCCCGCTCACGGGCGTCGATGGTTGGTACATCAACCAGAGCGCCAAGAACGTCGACGGCGCGATCGCGCTCGCGCTCGCTCTGACCAACGCCGACTCGCAGAAGGTCTACGCGGACGTCGCCGGCGACGTCCCGGTCCGCACCGACGTGACCGTAAGCGACCCTCTCGTGAAAGCGTTCTCCGACGCTTCGGCCACCGGCTTCGCCCGGCCCCAGAGCGTGGAGTTCGGCAACTACTGGACGCCGTTCGGTGACGCGGTCACGAAGATCGTCGAAGGCAAGTCCACACCGCAGGCCGGCATCGCCGAGGCCTGCGCCGCGATGAACAAGGCGAACAAGAAATAGAGTCATAGCGTCAGAGGGGGCGCCTTCGGGCGCTCCCCTCAAATCAAATAGAGATCTGGAGCGAGATGGCCAGCTTCGCGATAACCGAAGCCGCGACCAGCGCACCGGCGGGCTCCCGCCGCGGAGCGCCGCGCTGGCTCACCGCGTATCTGTACATCCTGCCCGCGACGCTGATCATGGCCGCGATCACGTACTGGCCGATCCTCTTCCAGGTCTACATGTCGTTCACCGACTATGGTCTTCGCAATCTGCGATTCGATGCCCCGGCCGCCAACTTCGTCGGTCTCGAAAACTTCATCTCGCTGATCACGAACGGCGTCACAGTCATCCCCAACTTCAGCTTCTGGGGGATGCTCGCGTTCAATCTTTTCTGGACGTTCTCGAACGTGATCTTCCACGTCACGATCGGAATACTCATCGCGGTCATCCTGAACACGCCTGGCCTTCGCTTCCGGGGGTTCTACCGAGCCATCTTCATCCTTCCGATCGTCGTTCCCACGCTCGTGGTGGCGACGGTGTGGCGGAACATGTTCGACACCGACTACGGCGCGATCAACCAGGGCCAGGGGCTTGCGGCTCTCGGCGGGATCTTCGGCGTCACGCCGGACCATTTCCACATCCGGTGGATCGACCAGATCGACCCGCCGATCCCAGGGATACCTCTGCCGCTGTCGTACTTCGCGCTCCTCATCACGAACATCTGGCTGGGCTGGCCCTTCATGACGATCGTCGCGACAGGCGCGCTGCAGAGCATCAGCAGGGAGTACTACGAGGCGGCGTCGATCGACGGCGCCTCGGGGCCTCAGCAGTTCTTCCACATCACGCTTCCGCTGCTGCGGCCCGCGATGATCCCCGCGGCGATGTACGGACTCATCGTCACGTTCAACCTCTTCAACCTGATCTACATGGTCTCCGGAGGTGGTCCCTTGCGGCAGACCGAAATACTCGTGACCACGGCGTTCCGGCTCGTCAACGAGCAGCGGCTCTACGGGCTTGCCGCTGCGTTCGGGATCTACACGATGATCATCTTGCTCGTCCTCACGCTCCTGACGAATCGGATAACGAAGGCGACCGAGTCGTATGTCTAGTCAGGCCATGACGCTCGCCGTCCCGCGGCGCCGTCGCGCGTTCTTCCGCGCGGGCTGGGGCAAGCAGCTCATGCTGCAAGCGCTCCTGATCTTCATCAGCTTCACGGTGCTCTTCCCGCTCGTCTGGGTCGTAAGCATGTCGCTCGACCCGCGGAACATCTCGCGCCCGACAGAGCTGACGCTCATCCCACCGGGTGCGTCGCTGCAGGCATACCAGGACGTCATCGAGCGACCGACGTCGAATCCGGTCTCGCTGGCGCAGCTCGCGTTCAACAGCTTCGGCCTTGCCGCGGGGGTGTCTCTCGGGTCGCTCGGTCTCGGTGTGCTCGCGGCCTACGCGTTCTCGCGGTTCCACTTTCCGGCCCGGCGCGCGCTGATGATCGCGATCGTTGCGGTGCTCATGGTGCCCTCCGTCGCGGCCCTCGCGCCGCTGTTCGTCTTCCTGAACAAGATCCAGATCAACTCGGGCGACTTCTCGTTCAACCTGCGCAACTCGCTGCTCGGCGTCGGCCTCGCGCTGACGTCGGGCGCGCTGCCGTTCGCGATCTGGAACCTCAAGGGCTACATCGACACGATCCCGAAGGAGCTTGAGGAGGCCGCGAGCCTCGATGGCGCGTCGCCGACGCAGACGTTCTTCCGCATCATGCTGCCGCTCGCGACGCCGGCGCTCGCGGTGACCGCGTTCCTCGGCTTCCTCACCGGTTGGACCGAGTTCGTCATGAGCTGGCAGTTCCTCACGAACCCCGAGAACTTCACGCTCGCGATGGCGCTCTGGAACATCACCGGGCAGTACGCTGGCAACACGCCCTGGTCCAAGTTCTCGGCGATGGCGATCATCGTGGCACTGCCGGTGTCCGTCGTGTACCTCTCACTGCAGAAGTACATCGTGGGCGGGCTCACCATCGGCGGGGTGAAGGGCTAGCTCTGAGACTCGCCGCGATACGGCACCGCGCGCGTGCGCCGTTCGTGCAGCCGCTCACCGGTGATCGGTTCTACGTTCGCCTTCTCTGCGAGGCAGGTGACCTCGCCGCGGTGCGCTGCCACTTCGCAGACAAGTACGCGGCGGGCCTCGAGGGGATGCTTCCACTCGCGCGCGAGGCGACCGACGGCGTGAGCGACTACTGGTCAGCGGTGCTTCCGATGCCGACCTCGCGTCTTCGTTATTTCTTCGAGCTCACGGACACCCAGGGAAAGACCCGCTTCTTCAGCGAGCACGGTTTCCTCGAACAGCGTCCGGCGCGCAAGCATCACGCCGGACATTTCTTCTACCCGTATGACCTCCCCATCGACCGCTTCGCGGTGCCGCCCTGGATCGCGGGGAGGACCTTCTATCTCGTGTTCCCGGACCGGTTCGCGAACGGTGACCAGATGAACGATCCGGCGTGGAAGCGACCGTGGGGCGAGGCTCCGACGGTAAAGTCGTTCTTCGGCGGCGACCTGCCCGGCATCCGCCAGAACCTCGGCTGGCTCACCGATCTCGGCGTCGGCGGCCTTTACCTCACACCGGTCTTCGCGGCGCCTTCGAACCACAAATACGATCCGGCCGACTACGAGCGCGTCGATCCGGGCTTCGGCACGAACGAGGACCTCGCGGCGCTCGTGCGCGACGCGCATGGCCGGGACATCCGCGTGCTCCTCGACGGCGTCTTCAACCACTCGGGTGACCGGTGGTTCGCTTTCAAGGACGTGCGCGAGAAGGGCGAGGCGAGCAAGTACCGCGACTGGTTCTTCCGCATCGAGAGCTTTCCGGTCGACTTCGACGCGGTCAACTACGAAACCTTCGCGAACCGCGCCCGCAGCCACCCGAAGCTGAACACCGCGAACCCCGAGCTGCGCGAGTACTTGGTCGGCATCGGCGAGAAATGGATCCGCGAGGCCGATATCGATGGGTGGCGTCTCGACGTCGCGAACGAAGTCGACCACCGTTTCTGGCGCGCGTTCCGCGACCGCGTGAAGGCGGCGAAGCCCGACGCGTTCATCGTCGGCGAGGCGTGGCACGACGCGATCCGCTGGCTCGATGGCGCGCAGTTCGACTCGGTCATGCATTACCCATGGCGCGACGCGGTCCTCGATTACGTGCGCCGCGACATCACGCCGAGCCGCTTCGCGGGCCGCACCGCCGGCATACGGAACATGTACGACCTCTCGGCGACGCCTGGACTCATGCACCTTCTCGGCAGCCACGACACGGCGCGCGTCCGGACCGAGCTCGGGGGGAGCGCCGACCGCGCGCGTCTCGCTGCTGTGCTGCTCCTGACCGCGACCGGCGCCCCGCTCGTCTACTACGGCGACGAGGTCGGTATGGAGGGCGGCGACGATCCGGACTCGCGACGCTGCATGGAATGGGATCCGAAAAGGCACGATCAGCGGATCCTCGCGACTTACCGCGCGCTGATCCGTGCGCGCCGCGAACGGCCGTGGCTTTCGTGGGGCGCGTTCGAGGATGCGGTCGTCGACGACGATCGCCAGGTCTACGCGTACCGCCGATCGTCGACCGGTCCGCTCGCGCCCGCGGACGCGCCTCGCGACGAGATGTACGTCGCAATCAACACGGGCGACTTCCCAAGTGATGTCTGCCTTCCCGACGGTGATCGCGTCGACCTCCTGACCGGAAAACACGCGAGCGGCGGCATCACGGTGGGCGCGCGCGACGCCGCGGTCCTCGTGCCCTCGACCTAGTCGTGCGCGTCCTTTTCCTAGGGGGCACAGGCCCCGTCGGTCTCGCGGCCTGCCGCCAAGCGATCTCGCGCGGCTACGAGGTCACTGTCGCGCACACGGGCCAGCACGAACCACCAAATGACGTGGCCGTGGAGCACATCCACGCGGACCGCGAGTTGCTGCTGGCCGCAGATGGTCCGATCGCACGCGTGCGGCCTCACGCGATCGTGGACAGTCGCACGACGGCATCGAACGCCAAGGCACTGCTGGACTGCGCGCGTCGCGCAGGGACTCGGCGCCTGGTCGTGGTGAGCTCAACAGATGTGTATGAGTACTTCGTGGTTGGCTCCGGCCACGAGAAAGCCGGCGGTCGCGCCGTTCTTCCCGCGCAGACGCTACCGATCACCGAGGATGCTCCATTGCGAGAGGCGCCGTATCCATGGGCGACGCCGGGACACGACAACGCGGCGATGGAACGCGCTCTCGCCGCTTCTCGGCTGGATGAATCGATCGCAGTGCTTCGGCCGGGGATGATCTACGGTCCTGGGGCCGCCGGACGTGAGTGGACACTCGTGTCTCGGATCCGCGCAGGAATTCGAAGGTTGGAACTGCCCGACGGCGGAGCCCAATTCTTCGCCCGCTCCGCTGTCGAACGGGTTGGGCGGGCGGTGATCGCTGCCATTGAGAAAGCTCCGGCCGGATGGTGGCCAGTGAACGTCGTCGACCCTTATGGCTGGACGTACGCGGGACTCGCCGGCGAGATCGCGCGAGTCTTGGACTGGAAATGGGAGCCTGTCGTCGTCCCCTGGGACGCGGCCGCGCACCCGTTCAAGATCCAGTCGCCGTACTTCTGTTCAGATCGGCGTCTACGAGAGGTGCTCGGCGTCACCGAGCCTGATCCCGCCGCAGCACTGGTTGACACGGTCGCATGGCTCTGGAAGCACGGCGCCGAACACTATCCGGATCAATTCGAAAAGTCGGAAGCTACTCATCGAGGTCCCGAGAGCACTCGCCAACCCAAGAAATGAAGACGCTAGGCCGGCTCTTCTTGTCGACGCTCGTTGTCGTCGCGAGCCTGATGCCCACGACGCCGGCGTCGGCGTCCCCGATCGATTGGCGCGACGAAGCGATCTACATGGTGGTGACGGACCGGTTCCGCAACGGTGACGCGTCTAACGATCTGGACAGCGTTCCCGGCAAGGCCGACTGGTGGCAGGGCGGCGATTTGCAGGGCGTGATCGACGAGCTCGACTACATCAAGGGTCTTGGCATGACCGCGATATGGATCACGCCTGTCGCCCTGCAAATGAGGGGCGGGTATCACGGCTACTGGACCCTTGACCCGTACGCGATCGATCCGCATCTGGGGACCCTGTCTACGCTTCAGGAGCTCGTCCGTCGGGCCCACGAGAAGGGCCTCAAGATCGTGCTCGACGTCGTCCCCAATCACCTCGGCACTGGCCACCCGTGGCTGACCGACGGCGCGCACGCGGGCTGGTTCCACCCGGACTGTCCGATCAACCTCGCTGACCAGTCGAGCGTCGAGAACTGCTGGCTCGCCGGCCTGCCCGACCTGAATACGGAGAACCCCGTCGTCCGCGCGTATCTCATCGACTGGGCGAACTGGCTCGTTGACGGGACCGGCGTCGACGGCTTCCGCGTCGATGCGGCGCGCCACCTCTCGAAGGACTTCCTGCGCGCGTTCACGAGCGGGGTCCGTGCGAAACACCCGAACTTCTGGATGCTCGGCGAGGTCTATAGCTCTGGATATCGCTACCAGTCGGGCTTCCTGGAGACGGGTCTCGACGCAGTCACGGACTTCCAGACCTACGACAGCGTCCGCATCGGATTGGACCCGCGCGGCAACCTCGGGCAGCTGACGACATCGCCGTCGCTCGCGGCCGACCTCGGCGCCGGCAACGCGGATCGGCGCGCGATCTTCATCGACAACCACGACGTCCCACGCTTCGTCGGCCGCGACGCGCCGGACGCCGCGACGAAGACGCGCCTCGCTCAAGCGCTCGTGTACCTCTTCACGATGCCCGGCACACCGGTCCTCTATTACGGCACCGAGGTCGCCCTTCCCGGCGGCCCCGACCCCGACGATCGCCGTCCCATGCCGTGGACGGGTGGCGACGAGACGGTTCGTCAGCTCGTGCGCGATCTCGCGACGATGCGGCAGGCAATTCCATCGCTGCGCCGCGGTTCGTTCGACGAGCTTCAGACCGAGCGCGGGCTGGTCGTATACGACAGGCGCGGGGGGCCAGATGTCGCAGTGATCGCGATCAACGGCGACGAGCAGCGTTCGGTCGATGTGCCGCTTGCGAAGCTCGGACTCGACGGTGGTGATGTCCACCGCACGGTGGGCTCTGGAATAGGTGGAACGATCGACGGCGGCACGCTCCACATGACTCTCGCTCCGCGCGCGGCCGGGATCTTCGTCGTCGGCGCGGCGCTGCGAGGATTCGCGCTGCCCCTCGTGTCGATGCTCTTGATCGCGATCGCCCTCCTCGTGATCGCCGCGGCGATCACCGTGACGCGGGCGCGACGACGATCCCTTCATCGGGTCTGAGCTCGACGCTCGCGAGCGCGAGCGGTTCGCCCTCGCGTGTGTGATCGGTCGACAGCGCGACCTTCGCGGCGCCGCTTCCGAGCGCCACGAGCTGGGGCGACTTCGTGAAATTGAGAGCGACGAGCGCGCGCTCGCCGTACGCCTCGCGCGCGAAGGCGAACACGCCGGCCGGCGCGGAAATGGTGCGGTAGGAGCCACGACGCAGCGCCGGCGACGACTTGCGTAGCCAATTGAGGCGGCGATAGAGGGAGAAGAGCGACGCTGGATCGTCGCGCTGCGCCGCCACATTCCGTTTCGCGTGGTCCGCTGCGAGCGGCAGCCAGGGATCGCCGGTCGTGAAGCCCGCGTTCAATGATGCGTCCCACTGCATCGGGGTGCGCTCGGGATCGCGGCCGTCGATGTCGACGATTCGCGCCGTCGGGATCGGCACGTTGGTCATCCCGATCTCTTCGCCGTAGTAGATAAGTCCCCCGAAGAGTGAGCAGCATGACCGCGGCGACGCCGGCGCGCTCCAGACCGTAACGCGATACGGCGCGCGACCGGTCGTGGTTCGAGAGCGTGTAGTCAGGCCACGAGTGTGTCGGCAGGAGCCGCTCCCACTCCTCGACGACCGCGCGGAAACGTTCGGCGCTCCACGGCTGCTCGAGGAAGTGGAAGTTGAACGAGAGCTGGAGCTCGTCGTCGTTTCCGTAGTAGCGCACGTGACGTCGGAGGTTCCGCACGCCGATCTCGCCGACCGCCATACGGTCGCCCTCATACGAGTCGAGGACCTTGCGCCAGCGGCGATGGATCTCGTGGACTTCGTCGAGATCCCAGTTGCGCGGTCGCGGCCGGCCGAGGAGGTGGAAGCGCGGGTTGTCGCGCAGGCGTTCGTCTCGGATAAGGCCCGAGGCCACGTCGATGCGGAAGCCGTCGACCCCGCGGTCGAGCCAAAAGCGCATGACGTTGTCTATCGCATGGCGGAGCTCTTCATTGCGCCAGTTGAGGTCCGGCTGCTCCGGTAAGAAATGGTGGAGGTAGTACTGGCCGGTCTTTTCATCGAGCGTCCACGCGCTGCCCACGCGCTTGAAGACGGCGCGCCAGTTGTTCGGCGGGCCGCCGCTGCGGCGCGGATCGGCCCAGACGTAGAAGTCGCGCTTCGGATCGGTGCGCGACGACCGCGCCGCGACGAACCACGGGTGCTGGTCCGAGGTATGGCCCGGGACGAGGTCGACGATGATGCGAATGCGGCGGCGGTGCGCTTCGGAGAGAAGCCGGTCGAACTCGGCCAGATTTCCGAACGTCGGGTCGACGTCGCAGTAGTCAGACACGTCGTACCCGAAGTCGGCCATCGGCGAGCGATAGAAAGGAGAGAGCCAGACCGCGTCGATGCCCAACGATGCCGGCGTGCCGTCGTTCAGATGGTCGAGGCGCGCGGTGATCCCAGCGAGATCGCCGATCCCATCGCCGTTCGAGTCCTGGAACGACCGGGGATAGATCTGGTAGAAGACGCCCTCTCGCCACCACTCGCCGCGCATGCGCCGATTGTGCCGATTAGCCTCATTCCGTGATGAGCGAGGCGCTGCAGGACACGTACGCACCGAATGGCACGTGCTTCGGCTGCGGCCCGCGAAACGAGAAGGGTCTGCGCATAAAGAGCCGACTGGCGGGCGGCGACGCGGTCGTCGCGACCTGGCACGCAGAGAAATTCCACGAAGCGTT
>VBGU01000158.1 GCA_005881085.1 Chloroflexota bacterium
AGAACGGCCGTGGGACTCGGATCGCCGCGCGCTCAGCTGCAGGCGCAAACATGGCGCGTCGCGGACTGGATGCTGGGCGGCCGGAGCGCCGACGATGCCGGTCTCCCTGGGCTTCTCGCTGAAGCCCAGCGTGCGGCCCCAGGTCTTCGAGTCGTCCCCGCCCTTCTTCGCGGCGTCGCAAGCCGCAGGCTTGATGACTTTGCGACTGCCGAAGCGCTGGCTCGGCAAGTTGGCAACGTCTGGGCTCAAGTCAGCGCACTAACTTGGCTCGTGGCGCTCGATTCACAGCCAGTCGCGGTGCGGTGGTTGCACCGTCTTCTCGAAACAACGGGCTGGCGTCGGCCAATCCTCGTTCCAGCAACGGTTGCGGCGGATGCGGCGCTTGGGCTCGCGGCGGCGGGCAGGCGAGGCACATCAATCATTGAGGTCGCCGCCATCGGCGACAGGGCGAACGTGACAGTCGAAGTGGCGATGCGCCACATCGACGATGCCGATGCTCCAATGCAAGCGCGCATCGCAGCGATCGAAGCGCTCGGCAAGTTAGGGACAACCCACTCGCGCGAGATCCTCCATCGTCTTGCCCGAGGAACAGATGGGCTCGGCGCCGTCGCACGACGAATCGTGACGAGTCGGGCAGCCGGAACAACGCTAAGTGAGCGTGAACTCGAAGTTGTCGATCTCGCGCGACACGGCCTGACGAACAGGGCCATAGCTGAGCGTCTCAGCCTGAGTCCTCACACGATCGCCCGTCACCTCTCTAACGCCCGAGCAAAGCTCGGCGCCGCGAATCGCGCGGAAGCTGCGGCCAAGTTCGAGGATGCAGGTCTAGCGAGATGACAATGTTGGGCACACGTCCTTCCGAGATCGACCTGTGGGCGCCCGTGCCGTTCGACGGCCTACCTCCTGCACTGCTCGAAGCCGCCGGACGGTCGGACTGGCAGACGGTTCGAGACGAACTAAGGAAGGTCATGGACGGCCTCACCACTGATGGCCCCTATGGACGGGCGCTCCTTCAGTTCGTTATCTCGCTACCCATCCCATCCGATCCAGTCTTGGCGCGGTATCGCGCCTCGATCTGCATCGATCACGGCGATTGGGACGGTCTCCTGCGACATCTGGGGTCCAATCCGATTGAGGCTGCCGAACTAATCGGGCTCCGCAACATCATTCTGGCGTCTACCGACCGACGGGAGCCGCCTCATAGCGAGGCCGAGCATCACCGGTTTCTCTTCGACGTCTACGAGTTTGAATTCCAGCGAGCGGTCCGGCGATACAAGCAGTGGACGCGTCGCATCCTTGCCTTCGATGCCGACGTGCTCTGGACTCGCGGCGACGTTCCCCTCGGCCGACACTTTCGATTCCGACGTCTCCAGGATGGCGTGTTGCTCGCGGTGGCCGAATCGCACGGAGGAATACTCGCGATCGCGGAGGCGTGTGCAGACGAGGCTCAGCGACTCGGCGACGATGGGGAGCCCGGTCGCGACGTTGCCCACGACCTGAAAATCCTGATTGGTTATGCACGCGGAGGAGTGCTCGACCGCGACCTGCGACTGCGCGCGAGAGTAAGCTCACCCACCGGTCTCTCGCCTTTGGGTTCGTGGCAGACCCTTTCTTACCTTGTCCCCTTCTACACCTACATGCCAGACGATTCGCTTCGCTGGACCGCTCAGTTGAGTCAGCAGATAGGAACCCGCCTCGGATCTCCGCGCGCTCAGCTTCAGGCGCGTAGCTGGCACGTCGCAGCAGGGATGCGGGAAGGGCAAAACGCCGACGAAGCAGGGCTCCCCGGTTTGCTCGCGGAGGCGCGCGGGGCGGCGCCAGGGCTCCGAGTCGTTCCGCTTCTATTGCGCGGCATCTCGACTCACCGCCCAGAGGATCTGCGGGCCGCGGAACTGGTCGCCCGCCAAGTCGGCAACGTGTGGGCACAAGTCAGCGCACTCACCTGGCTCGTGGCCCTCGATCCACAACCGGTCACGGTGCGCTGGCTGCACCGCCTTCTCGAAACGACCGGTTGGCGTCGACCCATCCTCGTTCCACCGACAGTCGCGGCGGACGCGGCGCTCGGACTCGCAGCCGCGGGTAAGCGAGGCGTCTCGATAATCGAAGTCGCCGCCCTTGGCGAGAGGGCGAACGTAACCGTCGAAGTGGCGATGCGCCACATCGACGACGCCGAGGCACCGAGGGAGGCTCGCCTCGCTGCGATCGAGGCACTCGGCAAATTAGGGACGACGCATTCGCGCGAAATCCTCCATCGCATTTCTCGACGGACCGACGACATCGGTATCGCCGCCCGCCGAATCGTGAACAGTCGCACGGCCGGAACGACCCTGAGCGAGCGCGAACTCGAAGTTGTCGATCTCGCGAGACATGGCTTAACGAACAAGGACATCGCCGTGCGTCTCAGCCTCAGTCCTCACACGATCGCCCGCCACCTTTCCAACGCAAGGGCGAAGCTCGGCGCCGCGAATCGCGCGGAAGCTGCCGCGAAGTTCGAGGAGATGCAGGTCTAAACGTGGCGGCAGTCGTGACCGCGCCAGGCGGCGATATCGACCTCTGGGCTCCGGTGGTGCGCGATGCCCTTCCCAAGGCACTCGTCGACGCAATGGAGCAACGCGACTGGTCGACGGTGCGCGCCCAGCTAGGGTCCGTGATGGACGGGATCACCACCGACGGCGTGTATGGCCGAGCGCTTCTCCAGCTCGTTCTCGACCTTCCGGTCGGCACCGATTCGGTCTTTGACAGCTATCGAGCGGCGGCATCGATCGACCACGGCGATTGGGACGGACTTCGAAGGTGCCTCGCCGGCAGTCCTATCGAGCCGATCCAGCTGCTCGGCATGCGGGATGTTCTCTTGGCGCCCCTCAATCAAGTCGCGCCGAAGGACCCGGGGTCCCCATACGCGATGCTCTTCGCGCCTTACGAGTACCAGCTGAATCAGATAAACGGCGGCTATCGGCGCTGGGCGCGCGCGATGTTGACCTTCCAAGCAACTGAACTCGTGTGGTCGAGACTCGACGTGCCCGCAGGACGCCACATCCGCCAACGCCGACTGCAGGACGCAATGAGCATGGCCTTCGCGGAGGTGGAGGCCGGTCGCCTGCCGACAGCGCTGGCCTTCGCCCTCGAGGCGCCACACCTCGGAGGCGCGGACGAACCGCTCCGCCGGTGCGCACCGGATCTCGAGGAGCTGATCGAGGTCGCCTTGGGCGATGACCGCGCCCCGGACCTTTCGCTTCTCTCGGATCTCGCGAAGCCGACCGGAGTATCGCCGCTCGGCGGCTGGCAGATCCTCCTCCATTTCCTTCCGCTCCTCTCTCTCGTAAGCGGAGACACGTTCTTGCGGTCCGCCCGGATCGCCGAGCAGATTGCAGCGGGGCTCGGATCACCCCGCGCGCAGCTCGCGTCGCATGCGTGGCGCGTGACGGCCGAGTACATCAGGACGCCCGGCGAACCACACCCAGAGCTGCCCGGGCTTCGCGCGCAGGCCGCTCGCGCCGGCATCGGCCTTCGCGTGTTGCCGCAGCTTCTCGCCGGGATCGCTTCGAGGAAACCCGCCGACCTCGCCGCCGCGGAAGTCCTCGCCCGCAGGGCCGGAAACCGGTGGGCACAGGTCACGGCCCTCACCTGGATGGCGGCGCACAACCCGAACGCCCGGGTCGCACGCTGGCTTGCGCTCCTCCTCGAAACGACGGGCTGGCGGCGCCCGGTGCTTGTGCCGGCCGAGGTCGCCGCGGACGCGGCACTTGGAGTGGCGTCACTCGGCGTGCGTAGTCAGGCGATCGTCGAGCTCGCCTCGGCCGCGGGCCGTCCGAACATCTTGCTCGAGGTCTCAGTGCGGCACGTCGATGACACCGCGGCACCACTCCCGGCACGGCTTGCGGCAGTCGAAGCGCTCGGCACCCTCGGTACGACACGCGCCGACGAATTGCTCGCGCGGCTCGCTCGGCGCAACGACGATCTCGGAAGACGCGCTCGCCTCGTGTCGCAACGACGGAGGCGGACGGGCCTCAGCGAACGGGAGGTCGAGGTCCTACAGCTCGCGGGGACCGGACTGACGAACCGGGACATCGCGGAGCGTCTCGGCCTGAGTCAGCACACCATCGCGCGCCATCTGGCGAACGCCCGCGCGAAACTCGGTGCATCCAATCGTACCGAAGCGGCAATGAAGCTGGAGGAGCTCGACGGGCCTAGCCCGAGACTGAGCTGATCACTCCGGCGCCAACGGCGCGGACGGCAACCAAGGTCGAAGACCGCATGGTTGGCAACGATCGATCGCGGTCGCCGCCGGCACATCCCCGAAATACGCCAATCTGCGCGAGTCATCGCGTTCGGCGCTTATCGACAGTGACGGTGGTCAGGGGCTAGATCCGCTCGTACCTCGCGACGTCCATGACGAAGACGGTCGCTCCGCCAAAGGTGACTTCCACGGGATACGGCATGTAGAACTCACCTGGTTCCATGATTGGGGGCATCGGGTTGATGAACTGGCTCCGCGCATGGCACGTCTCGCGGATCGTCGCGATCACGTCATCGACCTGGGCCTCCTCGACGCCGGCGAGGATCGTGGCGTGGGACTGTTTCAGGAAGCCCCCCTGCGAGTGGAGCCGCGTGACGCGGAAATCCTTGTCGGTAAGCGCATCGACGAGCGCTCCCGCGTCCTCCGGATGCACGATCGCAACCACCAGCTTCATCGGTCGGCGACTATACCCCGGGCCACTTCCGACCCCTTTGGATGGTCAACTCAGATTGGTCATTTCTGGCGATGCGGCCAGGGCGGACGTACGCCAACGTAGCGCTCACCCTTCGCCACGCGGCATCCGTCGCTAGGCCGGGAGGCCCAGAAGCTGATCGACCTGGCGGCGGATGTCCGCGGCCACCGTCTCCTCGGGACGGTCGCCGTCGACCACTACGAAGCGGCCGGGCTCGGCCGCGGCGAGGCGGAGGTACCCCTCGCGGACGCGCTCGTAGAAGGCGCGGTCGTCTCCGTGGAAGCGGTCCCACCGTGCCGTCCCCGACCGGGCGGCGAGGCGCGAAAGCGTGACCGCGACGGGCACGTCGATGAGAAAGGTGCGCTGCGGCACGAGCGAACCCACCGCGAAGCGCGTCATCGCGCGGAGCCCATCTAGGTCCGCGCCGAGCCCGTAGCCCTGATACGCGAGGGTCGAATCGAA
>VBGU01000159.1 GCA_005881085.1 Chloroflexota bacterium
AGGCTCTCGGCGAGGCGACCGGCCTGCACGGATTTTCCGGCTGCCTCGCCGCCCTCGAATGAGAGGAAGAAACCGCTCACCGATATATCTGAACGCGGCGGAAGGGCTCGTGCCCGCTGCTACGCGAGCTCAGATTCGCGCGCTCGACGAGCTCATGCTGGAGCTTGCGGACGTACGCGTTCTGTGGAGCGAGCTCGACCTCATCGGACTGACCTCCGACGACCTGCTCGATGCCGTCGCGGGCTTCCTCGAGCGCCTTGTCCTCGGGACCACGACGCAGCTCTATCACCGATGCGAGGGCACTCGCGATCTGCGTCGATGAGTTGGACCTCGCGATGTAGATCGGGATGCCTTGCGACTCGGCGTTGCGGAG
>VBGU01000169.1 GCA_005881085.1 Chloroflexota bacterium
TCCCGAACACCGTGAACGACAACAGCAGGCGACGGTACTTGTGGTCGGCCCACACGTCGTGCGCGATCACCGCGAGCGATCGACGCGCCGCGACCTTGGCCGATCCGTCGTAACGGACCCAGAAGAACGCGAGCGCACCGGGGAGGCCAATGAGCGCCGCGGCGGCGAAGACCCACGCCGCCGGGATGACGTCGATGAACGTGCCGGCGACCGCGGCGGCGGCGATGCCGGCGATCGCGCCGCCGATGCGGACGTTGCCCATGGCCGAGGCGCGCTCACGGTCCGGGTAGATGCCGTGCATGAGCGCCGTGTACGCGCTGATATTCGCGACGCTGATGACGAAGGTGACGACGGTCGTCATCGCGAGCATCAGGGGCGTGGCCGCAAACAAGACGCCCGCGAGGAACACCGCGCGAGCGAGCGTCACGGTGCCGGCGACGACTCGTACTTGAGGAAAGCCCATGAGCAGGTACGTCGAGATCGGCGACAAGAGGTGCCCGACGAAGGGCGCGGCGATCACGATGGCGACGTCGGTGGTGGATCCGCCGAGGCGGCGCACGACGATCGGCATGAAGGTGATGAGAACGGCGATGTAAACGCCACCGCAGATCGCGCTGAATGTGTCGATTCTGAAATTACGGCGAACGCGCGAGGGCGACCAGTTCACATCCATGCGAGGAACCGAACGCTAGCGCGCCGAGAGGCGCTTCCGTAAGGCCCCCGAGGGGGCTATTTAGGGTCGATCTCGCGGAGGAAAGTTCGAGCCCGGCCGGTATCCGCCGGGTCTCGGGCCGAACCCGCGGCGCGGCCCGTACCGGCTTGGCCCCCCGGACCCGCTGGGCCCGCGGAACCCGCCAGGAGCGCGCGGACGGAACTCGGCCGGGCCGCGCGCGCCCGGAGCGGTCGAGCTGATGACCACGCGGCGATTCGGATCGACGCCGACCGACTCGGTCTTCACGCCGGGCGTGTCCTGCACCGCGAGATGAACGATCCGCCGCTCGTACGCGAGCATCGGCTCGAGCGTCACGGCCTGCCCGCTCGCCTTGACGCGCGATGCGACGCGGCGAGCGATCTCCCGCAGCTGCTCCTCGCGGCGCCGGCGATACCCCTCGATGTCGAGTGGGACGTGGACGGTGCGCCCGACTCGCCGCGACGTGATCGCCGACGTGATCTGCTGCAACGCGACGAGGTTCTCGCCGCCGCGGCCGATGAGCGCGCCGAGATCGGGGCCAAGGACCTCGATGCCCTCGTGGCGCGGGCCGTCGTCGAGCGCGACTTCCGCCTCGACACCCATGAGGGCAAGGAGATCGCGAAGGACGCCGACGCCGGCTTCCAGATCCTCGGCGAGTGCCGGCGCTGACTCCTCGCGCTCCGCATCCTCTCGCTCCTCGCGGCGTTCCGCGCGCTCGCGCATCGCGTCGGGGCGGCGCGGGACCTCGGCCTCGTCGATCACCGGCTCTGGCTCAGGCGCCGCGTCTTCCTCGACGAACGTGATGAGCACTCGAGCGTCCTCTCCGCCGATGCCGAGGACGTTCGCCGGCTTTCCCTTCTCGAGCACCTCGTACTCGACGTCGGTGCGCTTCTTCCCAAGCGCCCGAAGACCCCGCTCGATCGCCTCCTCCACGGAACGGCCCGTGAACTCCTCCCCACGGAGCGGACTCATCGCTTCCTCCTCCTCCCGCGGCGGCGCCCACCGCCGTTGCCGTTGCGGCGTGACGCCCCTACGGCCTCAGGTTCCTCCATATCGTGCTCGGCCTCGGCGATCGCCGCCTGCTCGCGCGCCCGCATCGTCTTGTCCGCGGGCGTCGGGATGTTCGCCAGCGGCGGGATCCAGCGCGGCAGCTGACCCCAGCCCATCACGAAGTACTGCTGGATGATCTGGAAGATCGTCGTCGTGATGTAGTAGATGAAGACTCCAGACGCCAGAGTCCGGAAGAAGACGATCGTGATCAAAGGCAGGTAGTAGGTCATGGATTGCATCGTGCGCTGCGTGGGATCGTCGGTCTGCACGGGATTGCGCGGTAGCGCCTGGATCGACGCGACAAGCTGCAATAGGGAGGAGATGATCGGCAACGGGCCGATGAGTCCGAACCACGCGAGATCTGGCTCGGCAAGGCTCTTCACCCACGGGAGCCAGTGCGCGGTGAGATCGATTGTCCTATCCGCTGGTAGGTCGGCGACGGTGAACTGCAGGAACGGCCAGAGGACGCTATCTCTGAGCTGCTCGACCGTCAGCGCGTGCGCTCCACTGAGGCCGCCGACCTGCTGGAACGCTGCATACATGGCGAACAGGACGGGGAAGAAGACGACCATAGGAAGGCACCCGCCGATGGGGTTGATGCCCCGCTCCTTGTAGAGCTTCATCTGCTCCTGCTGGAGCTTCGCGCGATCGTTCCCGAACTTCTTCTTGATGTCGTTCATCGCGGGAGCGAGCTCCTGCATCGCGCGGGACGAGCGGACCTGCGAGCGGAAGACCGGGAAGAGCGCGAGGCGGATCGCGACCGTGACGATCACCACGGCGAGCCCGAAGTCGTGGATGAAGTAGTCCGCGAGGACGAGTAGGTTGATGAGCGGATGGACGAGGAAGAGGTTCCAGACGTCGGTGACGATCGGCGGCATCAGCCTGTCCGCCGGTCCGGCACCGGGTCGTATCCGCCCCGGCTCCAGGGGTGGCACCCCAACAGGCGCTTCGTGGCGAGCCAGCCTCCACGGACAACGCCGTGTCGCTCGACAGCTTCCATCGCGTATTCCGAACACGTCGGCGTGTAACGACAGGCTGGCGGCAGCATCGGGCTCACCGCGGCTTTGTAAAAGCGGAGGGCGGCCAGCACCACGGTTTTCACGTGGCTGCTACGCGCGCGGCGAGCGATCCAAGCGTCACAGCCGCGGCCTTGCGAAGATCAGCGAATGCCGCGGAGGCGGTCTGGGGTCGCGCCAGGATCACAAGATCCCAGCCGGGTCCCTTCGCGAGCTCATCGATCGCGGCGCGGAACGCCTCGCGAAGCCGACGCCGCGAGCGATTGCGCGTGACCGCGCGGCCGAGCGAGCGCGGTGCCGCGACCGCGACGCGAATCACATCGAGCCCGTTCGGGCGAGCGCGAAGGGCGAACATCGAATGCTGAATCCTCATTCCTTCGCTCCACACCGCGGCGATGTCCGCATCCCGCCGCAGACGCGCGGCGTCCACGAATGACCGGGCGCTAGACGACGGTGAGGCGCTTGCGGCCGCGCGCGCGACGCGCGGCGAGCACTCGACGGCCGCCGGTGGTCCTCATGCGCGAGCGAAACCCATGCACGCGCGCACGTCGGCGGGTCTTCGGCTGATAGGTGCGCTTCAAGGTCGAGTCCCTTCTCCCGCTTGAACAAAACGATCAAAAACGACGGTGTGTGCACGTCAGCATAGCAGTAGACGCGGCGTCTTCTCCTTGGGGTATAGTTCGCGGGCTTCCGAAGTCGGGCGGTCGGAATCTCGGTCTTTCCCTTCGGTGTGGCACGGGCGGTAATCGCGTGATGGTTGTGGGGAGCATTTGTTGCACGAGCGAAGAGAAGGGGAGCCGTTGAACCTCAAGCAGCTTTGGACGGCCGCCCTCGGTGAGCTCCAGGTCGGACTTTCGCGCGCGCAGTACGACACCTGGTTCAAGGACACGCAGGTCCTCTCCGAAGAGGACGACGTTTTCCTCATCGGTGTGCCCAACGCGTTCGCGCGCGAGTGGCTCGAGAGCAAATTTCGGCCTCAGGTACGTGCCGCGCTCCAGCACCTTCTCGGCCGTACCGTCGACGTGCGGTTCGTGACCTCCTCCGGCGCACCCGCGGCGGCCGCGCGGACCAGCGCGGCCCCCGGGATGACCTCGCCGGCGTCCGGAGGCGCGGGCCAGCAGACAAGCGGGCAGGAACGACGCGAGGCCGGTGCGCTCCTGAACTCGCGCTACACCTTCTCGACCTTCGTGGTGGGGTCGAACAACCGCCTCGCTCACGCCGCCGCCCTCTCGGTGGCTGAGCGGCCGGGGCACAGCTACAACCCACTCTTCGTTTATGGCGGCTCGGGGCTCGGGAAGACACATCTCATGCACGCGATCGGCCACGCGGTGGTCGCGCGCCACCCCAAGAAGCGCGTGGCATACGCGACGAGCGAAAAGTTCACCAACGAGTTCATCAACTCGATCCGCGCACAGAAGGGCGAGGAGTTCCGCGAGCGTTACCGGCGCATCGACGTGCTTCTCATCGACGATATCCAGTTCATCGCCGGAAAGGAGGGCACGCAAGAAGAGTTCTTCCACACATTCAACGCGATCCATGAAGAGGGCAAGCAGATCGTCATGTCGAGCGACCGCCCACCCAAGGCGATCACGCAGCTTGAGGATCGGCTCCGGTCCCGTTTCGAATGGGGCCTCACCGCCGATATCTCGGCTCCCGATCTCGAAACACGCATCGCGATCCTTCGTGCGAAGGCAGAGGCGCAGAACGTTGCGGTGCCGCCACCCGTGATCGACTTCTTGGCCCAGCGGATCGTGTCGAACATCCGCGAGCTCGAGGGCGCGCTGACGCGCATCGTCGCGTTCGCGGCGCTCCAGGCCGTGCCGGTCACCACGCAGCTCGCGCAGGAGATGCTTCAGAACCTGCTCTACAACCCCCACCGGAAGAGCCTGTCGCCGGAGCGCATCGTTGAGACCGTCGCGAAGTACTACGGCGTCCCGCTCGACCAGATCAAGGGGAAGGCACGCGATAGGCAAGTCGTCCTCCCGCGGCAGATCGCCATGTACCTCATGCGCGAAGAGACTGAGGCCCCGCTCATGCGGATAGGCGAGGCGCTCGGGGGCCGCGACCATTCGACGGTGCTACACGGCTGCGAGAAGATCGAGCGAGAGATGGCCGACAACGACGACTTCCGGCGGGACGTCGGGACCCTTCGCGAGCTCCTGTACGCGGACTGACCCCGCGCGGTCGTTACGTTTGCGGCCTACGGCGGGCCTTTCCGGGTCGGTCGCGGTGTGGATAAGGGGTCCTGCTGTGTGGATAAGAACGTCTGTTTGTGGACATGTCGGGCCGCTCGGTGTTCAGACGGGCTACCGATGTCACGTCTGGTGACGTCGTCCTTTTGACCGTCCACGGGCCTCCCCAACCCCTCCACAGCCCGTCCCGAGACGCACTGAGCACGAGCGACGAGGGAAGCCCCATAGTCCACATCACTACTACTGCCACTACTGGTTGTATGAATCTTTACTGGGTACGAGCGGGGAGGGCCGCGTGAAGGTCGTTTGTTTACAAGAGAACCTGGCGCATGGGCTGGGAATCGTTGGGCGTGGGGTATCCACCCGGGGGAGTCTGCCGATCCTCGGCAACGTTCTGCTCCGTACCGATTCAGGCCGCCTTCGCTTGACGGCGACGAATCTTGAGGTGGGCATCAACTAGGGCGCGATCACTGTGCCGGCCAAGCTCTTCATCGACTTCGTGAATTCGCTCCCGCCGGGGAACGTAGAGCTCTCGCTGAACGTCCGGACAAAGACCGTGCATCTGCGGTCCGGCCCGTACGAGGCGAACATCAAGGGGATGGACGCCGAGGAGTTCCCGATCATTCCACAGATCCCCGAAAAGCCGACCACGCGTATGTCGCAGAGAACCCTCCGGCGGATGATCGCAGAGGTCGCGTTCGTTGCGGCGACAGATGACAGCCGGCCGGTGCTCACTGGGGTCCTCACCACATTCGCCGGCGATCTCGTCACGATGGCGGCCGCCGACCCCTACCGGCTCTCGGTCCGACACGCGCGATTGCTTGATCGGGTCGATCCACAGATCGAGGTGATCATTCCCGCAAAAAGCCTCTTCG
>VBGU01000170.1 GCA_005881085.1 Chloroflexota bacterium
CCCAAACCGGCCTATATTCGCGCGGTCGTCAAAGGGGAGGCACAGCATGCGCAAAGAGCTCGCGCGCTCTTTCACTCTCGCGATTGTGTCAGCACTGGTCGCGGTGGCGGCCGGCGGCGGCGGACCGTCGCGCGTATCCGCCGCGAACGAAGCCTTCAACGTGTTACCGCTCATCAGCGACTGGGTGTTCGTCAGCGCCGACGCGAATCCCCCGAGCCAGGCTGCCTGCGCCGCGGTGGCTCGGCGGTGCTTCAACCCGTCCGCGATGGCGAACTCCTATGACTACGCGGTGCTCCACGCCGCGGGGAACAAGGGTCAGGGAAAGACGATCGCGGTCGTCGATTCGTTCGGGGCGACGACCATCCGTCAGGACCTCGGCGTCTTCAACACGGCCTTCGGACTCCCCCACCTCTGCGGCGAGACCGGGCCGAGCGACCCGTCCGCGAACTGCCCGTCAAGCGTGTCGCCACGCTTCGACATCGTTTGCGTCCAGGGGTGCCCGGCACCGAAGCCACCGCCCCTCAACAACGGAACGGGCCTCGAATACCACAACCTCTGGGACCTCGAGGTCGCGCTCGACGTCGAGTGGGCGCACGCGACCGCGCCGCTCGCGAACATCGTCCTGGTCACGACGCCGACCGCGGAGGTGCTCGGTGTCCAAGGCTTCCAGCAGATGATGGACGCCGAGTCGGCGCTCATCGACAGCGGTTCGGTGGACGTCATCAGCCAGAGCTTCGGGTCAGGCGAGGGCGCGTTCAATAACGGCCTCGCCGCGCTGAAGCAGCTGCGCACGACATTCGAGAAGGCCCACGCGAGCAAGGTCACCGTCTTCGCCTCGAGCGGCGACGGCGGAACAACGAACGGCATGAAAGTCCCGGTCAAGGACTCGCGCATCATTCCCTACCCCAGCGTGAGTTGGCCGGCGTCGGATCCCCTCGTTACCACCGTCGGAGGAACGTATCTCTGCACGAACGCGGTGACCGGCACGAGCGTAGACAGCGTTAGTCCACCGGCGAGTTGCCAGGGAGCGAACGCCGGCGACCGCGAGCCCGGGTGGGTCGTCTCGGGGGGCGGCTACAGCATTTACTTCGACCGGCCCGACTATCAGAACGTGCTTCCTCCGGGAAGCTCGTTCGTTGGCTCATCCGCCGGCGCGCCGGGAAAGAACTCGAACATGCGTGGCATCCCCGACATCGCCTATCAGGCGAGCGCGCGGACCGGCGTGCTCGTGTATCTGACCGAGCCTGACTTCAAAGGTGGCGCGACCGGCTGCGGCGGCGCGAGGCCGTGCAGCACCGGCTGGTACGTCGTCGGCGGAACGAGCTCGAGCTCTCCGCAGTGGGCGGGTCTCGTCGCACTGGCCGACCAGATCGCCGGACACAACCTCGGCTTCATCAACCCCGCGCTCTACCGGCTTGCGAACAACGCGGCGAAGTACGCCGCGGACTTTTACGACGTCACGCGCGGAAACAACGGAGGCGGCGGCCTACCGGGTTACGACGCGTCGAAGGGCTGGGACGCCGTCACCGGCCTCGGCACACCCGACGCCGCGAAGCTCATTCCCGACCTGATCGCGGAGGTCAGACCGACCGACTGAGCGACGAGCGAGAGGCCCCGCCGCGGTGGCGGGGCCTCTCCATTTTCCGCGCCTGCATCAGATGATCGTGGGAAGTACGATTTTGTTCTCGCAGAGGTCTTGGGGAGGGCGTCCTGACACACACCATCACGCTGATCCCGGGCGACGGCACGGGCCCGGAGATCGTCGAGGCGACCCGCCGGGCCATCGAAGCGACCGGCGTGAAGATCGAGTGGGACGTCCACGACGTCGGCATGCCGGCGATGGCGAAGCAGGGCACGCCCTTTCCGAAGGACGCGCTCGAGTCCGTGCGGCGCAACCGCGTCGCCCTGAAGGGCCCGCTCACGACCGAGCTCGGGACCGGCTTCCGCTCGGTGAACGTCGCGCTCCGCAAGGAGTTCGACCTCTACGCGAACCTGCGCCCCGCGAAGACCTACCCCGGCGTGCCCGCGCCGCGCGGCGACGTCGACCTCGTGGTGGTCCGCGAAAACATCGAGGATCTGTACGCGGGCATCGAGTTCGACGTCGACTCGCCGGAGGAGCGCGAGGTGCAGACGGTGATCGAGCGCGTCGGCAAAGCGAAGATCCGCGAGCATTCGGCCCTCGCGATCAAGGCGATCAGCGTCGAAGGCTCGCGCCGTATCGTGAAGTTCGCCTTCGACTACGCGCGCGCGAACAAGCGCAAGAAGGTCACCGCGATCCACAAGGCGAACATCATGAAATTCGCCGACGGTCTCTTCCTTCGCGTCGCGGGCGAGGTCGCGAAGGATTACCCGGAGATCCAGTTCGAGGACCGCATCGTCGACAACATGTGCATGCAGCTCGTCGTGAAGCCCGACCTCTATGACGTGCTCGTCGCGCCGAACCTGTACGGCGACATCGTGAGCGACCTCGTGGCAGGTCTCGTCGGCGGGCTCGGCGTCGCGCCCGGCGCGAACATCGGCGAGAACGGGGTCGCCATGTTCGAGGCGATCCACGGCAGCGCGCCAAAGTACGCCGGCCTAAACAAAGTGAACCCGATGGCGTTAATGCTTGCGGGGGTTCTCATGCTTCGACACATCGGCGAGCGCGACGCTGGCGACCGGCTCGAGAAGGCCATCGCGTCCGTCGTCGCTGAAGGCAAGGAGGTCACGTATGACCTCAAAGCGGATCGCGACGATCCATCGGCGGTGGGCACGAAAGAGTTCGCCGATGCCGTGATCAGAAGGATGCGCAACTGATGTCGACCGATCGCCCAAGGAACCCAAACCGCCGCATGTACACGACCGGAAGCCGCGGCGAATTCCAGTTCGGCTTTTCGCGCGCGATCCGCCAGACGGGAGCTTCGTCTCGGACGATGTGGTCGAGCAGATGCGCGCCGCGATCGGGACGTTGTAGGACTCGCTGGAGGACCTGGGCTGCACCATGGAGGACGTGATCATGACGCGGGTGTACGTGCGGAACGCCGCCGACATCCAGAACGTCGCCGTCGTTCACGGAGAGGTGTTCCGCGACATCCGACCCGCGATGACGATCGTGAAGGTGGATTTCATCGACGCGCACATCCTCGTCGAGATCGAGGCTGAGGCCGTCTACGGCGGCGCCGACGAGAAGTCGGATGGAAAGACGAACGTGCAGCGATGAGCACGGTCAAAGTCGTCGTCACCGGTGCGACCGGCCAGGTCGCGTACGCGCTCCTGCCGCGGATCGCCGCGGGCGAGATGTTCGGGCCTGATGTCGAGATCGACCTGCGGCTTTCGGACATCCCGCAGATGATCGATAAAGCGAAGGGCGTGCTGATGGAGCTCGAGGACGGTGCGTACCCATTGCTCGAGCGCGTGATCGCGTCAGCGGATCGCGGGGAGACGCATCACCGCGCGGACTGGGTGCTCCTCGTGGGGTCGGTGCCGCGCGGTCCCGGGATGGAGCGCGGCGACCTGATCCGGAAGAACGGCCCGATCTTCGTCGAGGAGGGCAAGGCGGTCCAGCGCTACGCGTCGTCGTCGGTGCGCGTCGTCGTGGTCGGGAATCCCTGCAACACGAACTGCCTCATCGCCCGCGCGAACGCGCACACGATCCCCGACGACCGGTGGAGCGCGATGACCCGCCTCGATCAGAACCGCGCGCGCTCGCTCCTCGCGGCGAAAGCCGGCACGCGCGTTCGCGAGGTGAAGAAGCTCGCGATCTGGGGGAACCACTCCACGACGCTCTATCCGGACTTCACCAACGCCGAGGTGGGCGGCAAGGCCGCGGATCAGGTCGTGGACCGCACGTGGCTCGAGACCGATTACATCCCGCAGGTGCAGCAGCGTGGCGCGGCCGTCATCGCGGCGCGCGGCGCATCGAGCGCGTTCTCAGCGGCGGAGGCGCTCGTCGATCACGTGCGCTCACTCGTCACGCCGACGCCGAAGGGCGACTGCTTCTCGGCCGCGGTCGTGAGCGACGGGAGCTACGGCGTGCCGAAGGGCCTCGTCTCGAGCTTCCCGCTGCACTCGAAAGGCGACGGCGCATTTGGGGTCGTGCCGAACGTTCCGCTCGACGAGTTCGCGAAGGGGAAGATCGCCGCGACCATCGCCGAGCTCGAGAAGGAACGCGACCTCGTGAAGGACCTGCTCGCGCCCTAGTAGGGCAGGACCCCGAACGCGATGAAGCCGACCCGCGTCATCTCAAGCTCTTCGACGACCGGCTCGCGTGCGACCGTCGCGCGCATCCGCGCGGCGAGGGCCATCCGCGTGATCACTTCATACGTCCCCGTCGCGTAAATGCCGCTGTCCTGCTGGAAGGTCGTGACCGCGTCTGACGTCATCTCGCCGTAGTAGCCCGTCACCCGGTCCATGTAGCCGAGCTCCTGGAGCACCGTCTGTAGCCGCGCGACATCGTCGGATTCGGCTTCCATCTCCAGATCCGTGACCGGGACGTCCGCCGGAGCGGCGAGGAGCGCCTGCACGAGGGCCGACGCCGTGAGTTCGTCGTACGAGCCGGTCGGTGGCAGGACCATCGATTGCTGGAACTTGGCCAGGGCTTCTTCGGTGAGCGGGCCGAAGTGGCTGCCGCCGCCCGCGACCTCATCCCGGTCCACGAAGCCGAGGTATGCGAGATCCCACTGGAGAAGCAGGACCTCGTCACTGATGTCGTCGAACTCGAGGCCGGCGCTCGGAACGTAGCCATGATTCGCGACCGTGCGAAGCGCAGCGCGCGCGACGGGCTGCGCGCGCTGCCACGAGCAGGCATTGACCAGCGACATGTAGTAGTTCCAGTTCCACGTCGGCCCGGGGTCGCTGTGGTCGGTGCCGCGGAGCTCGTTGTGGCCGACGATGTGCGCGCGGTCGGTCGGGATGCCGTAGCGCCTCGCGATCGCGCACACGAGGAGCGCCGAGCTCCGGTATTGCGCGATGGTGTGCGGGATCGCGTGGCGCGGGTCGTACTCGTGCTCGATGCCAATCGACCAAGGATTCGCCGCGCGCGCGTGGTAGGCCGTGTCGCCTTCGGCGACGAATTGCATGATGCCGCCATCCCACGCGCGGACGAGGTAGTGCGCACTGACCCGCGAGTTCCGGTTCTGGAACCAGTTCGTGGCCGAGAGCCACGTCCCGTCGGTCTCGTGGATGACGATCGTCGTGATCGCGGCGGTGCGCCCGACGTCGTAGTTGGCGCGCGACGCCGGGACGTACTCGACCGGCGGGTAGTAGGGGGGCGGCGCGGCAAGCGCAGGCGAAGGCGCGACGAGCGCGAAGGCGAGGACCATGGCGATAGCGGCAACCCAACGCATAAGCAGGAGCGTGCAAGCTACTTAGCGGCCGCTGGTTGCGGCAAGGTCCCAGGTACTGATGTCCTATCCGCGTTTTACGCGGTGTCGTGACCTCAGCCGGAAGAACGTTGCAGTCTGTTCTCAAAGCGGGAGGAGAAGCCATGAAGACCGATGCGATTCGGGAATCGATCCAGAAAGCAGCCGGCTACCTGAGAGAGCACCCGGGTGAGGCTCGATATACGGACTCCGTCGCCACGGCCACGCTGGACGATGGCCTCCGAGTCAAGGTCGAAGGAGCGAACGGCGAACAGATCGCAACGGACATGCCTCCGTCTGTGGGTGGCAAGGGCTCGGCTCCGTCTCCTGGCTGGCTCTTCCGTGCGGCGCTCGCCAGCTGCGATGCGACGCTCATCGCCATGAGGGCCGCCGCTCAGGGAATTCAGCTGAGCCGGCTCGAAGTTGCCGTCGATAGCGAGTCCGACGACCGGGGAATCCTGGGCATCGACGAGGCGGTGCCAGCCGGTCCCCTGCGGATCCGAGTCCGAGTCCGGCTCGCGTCACCCGATGCATCAGATGCGGAGCTTCGCAAGATCGTTGACTGGGGCGAACGGCACTGTCCGGTCTCCGATGCAGCGCGACGTCCGACCGAAACACTCATGGAGGTCGAAACCGGCTAAGGGTCAGGGTCGGCCGGGCACTCCACTGGGCGGTCCGCCTCGGACCGGCGTCGGCGTGAGCGGAGTTCCGCTTCGGCCCGGTGCAACGTCCGATTTGCCATGCACACGCTGCTGTACTTCGATGGCCCGCTGGATCCCGCGCTGCGCGGCATCCGGCAAACGCGCCGCGAGCGCTTGCAGCCGCGCGAGGTGATCGGTGCTCGCTGCCGAAGCACGAGCGAGCGCCGCCTCACGTTCGGAGGTCGTGGGGAGCGCAACGACCCGGCTTACAGCCTCATCGATGCGCGTGACCGCCGCGGCGTACTCATCGGTCCCCGTTCCGACCGCTGCCGACCGGCGCGACACAAGCGTCTCGAGGTCGGCGAGCCGACGGTCTGATTGCGTCACGAGCGTGTTCAGGCGCGCGACGTCGTCGGTCGCGAGCGTGACTTGCACGTCCTCGACGGCGCGCTTGAGAACGAACGCGGGATCGCCCGGACGGCTCGTAGCCGCCGCCGCCGCCCCACCACCGGCCGCGGCGAGCAGCACGAGTACGAGAATGGCCGCGAGGGCCGGACGGAGCGCGAAGACGCGCGACCATCCGACCGGCGAACGCCGCGGCGACTCGACCGTGACGGGCGCGGTAAGAAGGTACGAACGCAGCTCTTCACGGAACTCCCGTCGCGGAGCGACCTTGGCGTAGTGAGACAACCGCTCTCCGAACTCGAGAAGCTCGCGCTCGGTCGGTCTGCTCATAGCGGCAGGCCTCCCAGGAGCTCTGTCAGCGTGGCGAGCGCGCGCATCTGGATACCGCGGATGGTGCTCCCGGGCTTCCCGATGACGGTTGCGGTCTCCTTCGCCCGGACGTAGCAGATCCCGTTCATCTACCTGTTTATCGCTCGGCGAGGCGGGATCGTTGAGGTCTTTCGTGGGTGCCTCGATTCAAAAAGGCATGGTTTCCTGCGAAACGGACGAAACGCCCAGGTGTTAGGCGCCGGCGGGGTACCAAGGTCCTACCCATCGCAGTCAACGCGGAAGGCCGGCCGCGCGATAGGCAGGAAACAGGCACAGAAGAAAGGACGGGACCGCTCATGTTGCTTGGCAAAGCCCTCGCGATCCTCAGCACTCTCAAGGGAGCGGCTGCCGCCACCGTGGTCGTTGCAGCTGCGGTCGGCGCTGGCGTCGTCGCAACCAACGAGGACGTGCAGACCGCCGTCACCACGACGATCCAGAACGTCACGCATAGCGCTGACTCGAATCAACCGGCCGTCGTGACCGCCCGCAACAAGGCGGACAAGGACCTGCGCGCCGCGTTCCAACTCGACCAGCAGAAGCTCGCGAAGCTCCACGACGAGCACGTCACCGACCGCGCGATGCTCAACGACACGGTCGGCAAGGCCGACGCGGCGCTCCGCGCCGAGCTCACGAAGGCGCTCGACAAGGTCGCGACCTTCACGCTCGGTCGCGAGGGCCGTGAGTCGCCGCGGCCGACCGGCTCGCCCGACATCAAGGTCGCGTTCACGGCGCAGTCGGATCTCGACACTTGGGTCACGGACGAGATCGCGGCCATGGACAAGATCGAGAAGGACGCGGAGGACGCCGTGGCGCTTCTCCCGACGGCCGCTCCTGGCAAGCCCGACGACGCGGGGAAGCCCGCCGACGTAGGCAAGCCCGCAACCGCGCCGACCCCGCCAGCGCACCCGACTCCGTAAGCTCGTCCCCTTTTCTGGAACACCCCGGCGAAACCGCCGGGGTGTTTCTTTTTCCCGTACCCGCGAGAAGAACGCTCGCGCGCCATTGCCGAGATCAAAAGCATGCGAGGTGGCCGATTCCTCTCTCCCGGCGACCTCGAGCGGGTCATCGACGAAGAACGTGAGCGC
>VBGU01000171.1 GCA_005881085.1 Chloroflexota bacterium
CGATCTCATCGCGTCCGCCCGCGACCGCGGCGGGTACCCGTGGCGTGCGCTGCGATGGGGCGCTGCTAACGGCATGTCGTTTCTCGCCATCCTCGGCGTCGTCGCCGTCGTCACCGCGATCTCGAACACACGGCCGGGACAGGTCGCGTCCGGGATCCTGGTCCCGGCGCTGTTCATCGCGCCGATCGCGCTCGTCGTTTCGGCGGCCGTCGGCGGGGCGGTGGGCGCCTTTTTCGGGATCATCGACCTTGTTCTGTTCGCCCTCGCCGGCCTCACCGGTAGGGAGGCCGACCGAACGGTCTAGCCTGCGAGGTCGAAGTCGGCCGGGACGATGTGTATCCAGGTCAGCCCCTGCTTCAGCGGGATGACCTCGCCGGCCGAATCCGTGAACCGGTACATGTCGGACGTTCCGCCGCGAGTCCACGTCCCGTCGAAACGCTTGCCTTCGCGAAGGATCACGACCGCTCCCGTCCCCGTCGAACGGAAGTCGACCGACGGCGCACCGGTCACGTCGGCGGTGCCGGGGATCTCCTTCACCTCGGTCTTGATGACGACCACGTTGTCGGGCATGACTTCCTTCTTCGCGTCGCCATCCATCGTGGCCTGGCCGCCCTGCGTGCGGCGGTACGCGCCCGCCGCCGCGTCGAAGGTGTACGTGACCTTGCCGGCGCCCGTGTACGGGATGGCGAGCGACGTCGCTTCCGTACCGACGGCCTTGCCGACCAAGGCGTCGAACTGCAACGCAGGCACGTCGACGCGAGCGCGTCCGGCGTCGCCCGCCGCGTCGCGGATCTTGCTGCCGGATGTGTACGCGTTGTACGGCGCGACCTTGCCCGCGACGCGCTCGAACGCGTCGGCGTGCTGGAACTCGTCGATGTCGACGAACGATCCGCTCTTGGCCGCGTCGCGCACCATCTGTGTGACGGACTCGGAGGCACCAACGTGCGCAAGGATCGCGTGGAGCGCCGGCAGGTAGTTAAGGTCCGACTGCCGCGCGCTGCGCACCGGTCCGACCTTCGACGGATCCAGCGACTGGAACACGAGCGCGTAGCGCGTGATGCCGCCTTCGACGGGGATCTCGAGGACGAGATCGGCCTGCGCCATCCCCGACTGCGGTCGCGCGGCTGGGTCGTTCGCGACCTTGATCACGAGCGGACGTTTGTGGATGGCATCCCCATCCGGTGCCGAGGTGCCGCGGAGGGGCCACCAGTAGGCGACCTTGGCCGCCGGCGCAGCGACTTCGCCGGCACCACCAGGCGCGCCGCCCCCGCACGCGGCCAACAGCAGGGTGAACGCGATAACGATTGCCCGCATGGCCGAGGGGGTGCAACCGTTATGCCGCGAGGAGAGAGCGCTAGGGCGCGACGGGCTCCGGCTTGCGCTCTTCGGCCTGGGTCTTCTCGATGACGAGTTTGCCTTCGACCGGGTTGATCGTGACCGTGTCGCCCGCGTGGAACTTGCCCTGGAGCAGCATCTCCGCGAGCGGGTCCGCGATCTCGTTCTGGATCGAACGCGCGAGCGGACGTGCCCCGAAGTTGGAGTCGTAGCCGACAGTGGCGATGTGATCCTTCGTCGCGTCCGTCACGACGAGCGTGATCTCTTGCGAGGCGAGCTGCTTGCGCACGCCCACGAGCTCGAGCTCGACGATCTTGCGAATCTCCTCCCTGTTGAGCGGCTGGAAGACGACGGTCGCGTCGATCCGGTTCAGGAACTCCGGCCGGAAGAAGCGCTTCATCTCTTCCATGACGCGTTCCTTCATCCGCTCGTACGCCGCTGTGATATTCGGGTCGTCCCCGCCCTCGGACTTCGCGCGGAAGCCGAGCGCGGATTCGCTCTTCAGCAGCTTTTGCGCAAGGTTGCTCGTCATGATCACGATCGTGTTGCGGAAGTCGACGCTCCGGCCCTTCGCATCCGCGAGCCGGCCCTCGTCGAAGACCTGCAGCAGCATGTTGAAGACCTCGGGGTGCGCCTTCTCGATCTCGTCGAGAAGGATCACGCAGTACGACTTGCGGCGAACAGTCTCAGTGAGCTGGCCGCCCTCTTCGTAACCGACATAACCGGGCGGGGAGCCGACGAGGCGCGACACGTTGTGCCGCTCCATGTAGTCGGACATGTCGATCTTCACCATGTTCTCTTCGCTGCCGAACATGAACTCGGCGAGGACGCGCGCGAGGTGCGTCTTTCCGGTTCCCGTTGGGCCGACGAAGAAGAACACGCCAATCGGTCGGCGCGGATCCTTGAGGCCGGCGCGAGCGCGACGGACCGCCCGGGCGATCGTCGTCACCGCGATGTCCTGTCCGATGACACGACCGTGAAGAGCCTCCTCCATCTTCAGGAGCTTCTGGGTCTCCTCCTCGGCGAGCTTCCTCACCGGAATGCCCGTCCACATGGAAACGACCTCGGCGATGTCCTCGTCGGTGACCTCGGGACGCTTCTGGGACTGCGCGAGCAGCCAGTCGGCCTTCGCCTGCTGCAGCTTGTCCTGCTGCGCCCGCTCCTGCTGCCGAAGCGTCGAGGCGAGCTCGTACTGCTGCGCCTCCATGGCCTGTTCCTTCTCGGTCACGACGCGGTCCAGCTCGCGCTGCGCGTCCTTCACATCGGTCGGAACGGTCGAATAGCGAAGGCGCACGCGGCTCGCGGCCTCGTCCATGAGGTCGATCGCCTTGTCCGGCAGGAACCGGTCGGTGATGTACCGAGAGGACAGCTCAGCCGACGCCTTCACGGCGTCGTCGGTGATCGAGACCTTGTGGTGATCCTCGTACCGCGAGCGGATGCCCATGAGGATCGCCTGCGTCTCCTCGATCGATGGCTCCTCGACCATGACTGGCTGGAACCGGCGCTCGAGGGCGGCGTCCCGCTCGATGTACTTGCGGAACTCGTCGAGGGTCGTGGCGCCGATGCACTGAAGCTCGCCGCGCGCTAGCGACGGCTTCAAGATGTTCGCCGCGTCAACAGCCCCTTCAGCGGCCCCCGCACCGACGAGCGTGTGCAGCTCGTCGATGAAGAGGATGACGTCGTGCGCGTGGCGCAGCTCTTCGATGATCTTCTTGAGGCGCTCCTCGAACTCGCCGCGGTACTTCGTGCCGGCGACGAGCGACCCGATATCGAGGGTGAGCACTCGCTTGCCCTGGAGCGTCTCGGGGACGTCGCCCTTCACGATCCGGTGCGCGAGCCCTTCGGCGATCGCCGTCTTGCCGACGCCAGGCTCACCGATCAGGGCCGGGTTGTTCTTCGTGCGGCGCGACAGGATCTGAATGACCCGCTCGATCTCCTTCTCGCGGCCGATGACCGGATCGAGCTGCCCTGCCTTCGACATGGCTGTGAGATTGACCCCGAGCTGGTCGAGCGTCGGCGTCTTCGAGCTCGCCGACTTTCCGCCCGCCGCTGCCGTTTCCGTCGCCTGGGGGTGCTGCTGTCCGAGCGTGGCGATGACCTGGTGCCGGACCTTCTCGAGCGAAACGCCGAGCGACTCGAGGACCCCTGACGCGATCCCCTCGCCTTCACGCACGAGACCGAGGAGCAGGTGCTCGGTGCCAACGTGGCTGTGGCCGAGCTTTCGAGCCTCATCGATCGCGAGCTCGATGACCTTCTTCGTGCGCGGCGAAAGCGTGATTTCGCTCGGGGACGTGGTCGAATCCCCGCGGCCGATGATGAATTCGACTGCGGTGCGGACCTTGGAAAGCTCGACCCCCAAGGAGTCGAGGACGCGCGCGGCTACACCCTCGCCTTCGCGCACCAGACCGAGGAGGAGATGCTCCGTCCCGATGTAGTTGTGGTTGAAACGGATCGCCTCGTCCTGGGCAAGCGCGAGGACTCGCTTGGCCCGGTCGTTGAAGCGGTCAAACGGTCCCATCTGTTGCGTCTTCTAAAGGTATATCGCCGCGTCTAGCATCTGGTTCCGATTATACGTTCGCATCTTGCTCTGTCCGAGTTGCGTACATGACATTTCCTGCGGCTTGACGAATTGACAGCGACAGCCGACGTCGCTCGGGATCGATCGCAACCACTCGGACACGCACAAGTTCACCCGGGTGGACTACCTCTGCCGGGCTTGCGATCCGCCGTGGCGCGACCTCACTGATATGGATCAGACCCTCGATGCCCGTACTGACGCGGGCGAATGCCCCGTACGGCATGACTCGGGTAACCGTCGCGTCCACATCGCTCCCGACGGCCAGCACATGCGGGGCGCGTATCCAGGGATCCTCCTCCAGGCGCTTGATAGATAAGGAGATGCGACCTCGCTCCCGGTCAACGGCGGTGACGAGCACACGCACGGCGTCGCCGGGACGATAAAGAGTTGTCGGTTCGATCCCCTTGTCCCACGTGATCTCCGAGCGATGGACGAGCCCATCGGCCGCGCCCACATCGACGAAGACCCCGAACGTCGTGACGCTCGCCACGGTCCCGTCCAGCACCTCACCCTCCACGAGCTGGGACGACGCCTCCTCCTTCCGCTGGCGCCGGAGCTGTTGCGCCGCGGCCTTCTCCGACAAGATCAGGCGGTCGCGACGTTGGTCCGCCTCGATGACCTTCAACGGAACCCGCTTGCCGATGTAGTCGCGAAGCCAGTCGGGGGGCTCTGCCCCCCGGCCCCCGATTCCTCCTACATATGCGAGCTGCGAGAGGGGTATGAAGCCGCGGAGCCCAAGGTCGACGACGAGGCCCCCGCGGTTCGCGCCCACCACTTCCGCCTCGACGACCTCACCGCTTTTCGCGAGATCCGCCATCCGGGCCCACTGCCGTCGGCTCCGCGCCCGGCGTGTAGAGAGGATGACGCGGCCGTCCGGACCTTCCGGCTGGACGACCGCGGCGACAACTCTGTCGCCGACTGCGACACCCGTTCCTTCTTCGCTCGCTTCCCGCAGAGAAAGCACGCCCGCGGAGCGGCCGCCGAGATCAACCAGCGCTTCATCGCCGCTCACGGAGGCGACGACGCCCTCCACGACCTCGCCGGGAC
>VBGU01000172.1 GCA_005881085.1 Chloroflexota bacterium
AACCCACGCATGCACCGAGACTGCCGGGTGACCGGATGACCGACGAAGTCGATCCGCGCCTCGTCGCCCTCGGTCTCGTGCCGGGTCCCGCCACGCCCGCCCCGCCGGACTGGGAGACCGCCGCTCCGCCGAAGCCCACGGACTGGGTAGTCCCGACGGCGCCGGCTGTCGCACCGGCGCCTCCACCGCCGCCTCCGCCTTCCGCGACCCCGTCAGTGCACATGCCCGGACACAAGCCACTCACTGTTGGCGATCTCTTCCCGGGGATGGGCAAGTTCAGCGGTACTCCGCCGCCCGACGCTCCTGCGGCGCCACCGGCGCCCCCGACGTTCACGCCGACGCCTCCGTCGTTCACGCCGGTGCCTCAATCGTTCGCGCCGCCCGCGCCGCCGGTTGCCGCGCCCCCGCCGCAGCAGTACACGCCTCCTCCGCAGCAGTACACGCCGCCGTCGTACACCGCGCCGGCCGCGCCCGAAGCGCCGGTCCGCGAGGCGCCGCCGCCGCTGCCTCCGCTCGCCGCCGCGAGGCCGACCCCGATCTTCAAAGCGGTCGAGGCGCCCGCGATCCCGACGAAGAAAGAGAAGGCCGCGAAGCCGAAAAAAGAAAAAGCTGCGAAGGCGGCGAAGGCCGCGAAGCCCGCCAAGCCCGAGCTCGTCAAGCCGGCGAAGGTGAAGCCCGCGCCCAAGCCGCGGTTCGTCCTTCCACCGAGCGGCGTCCTGCTACGCGGGCCGATCGTCATGGGCTATCCGGAGCAGAAGCTCCAAGTCACGCTCGAGCAGCTCGGCTTCCGCATCGACGGAAAGGAGCCGATCGATGTGGCCTGGACCGACGTGCGTGAGATAAAGCCACGACGTGGACGTGTCGTCGTGCGCACAAAGGGCAGGCCGGTCGCGTTCGGCATCCCCGTCGAAGGCGTAGCCGAACCGACGCTCGCCGGTCCCCTCGCGCGAGTCGTCAAGGAGGCGAGCGGCGGCAGCCTCGACCTGGCCGGAAGCGCGTTCCTCGAATTGCAGAACGCGACAGATTCGCTGCGCGACCACTTCCACGACGAGGATGACCCGCTCGTCCCGACGGTCGTCGGCCTCGTGTTCGCGCTCGCCGGTTTGACGTTCACGGCGCTCATGCCGGATGCGCTCGCGATCGCGACGCGGACTCCGGTCGCCGCGGGCGCCTATCTTCTCGACTACCCGCTCGCCGGATTCGATCCGCGCGTCCTCGCCGCCGCGTTCGGGCTCGCCGCGATGCTCGCCGCGGGCATCGTGCGCGTCGCGATGGGAAAGTCGGCGACGGCTTGGGCACGCGGCACCCTCCGCGGCTGGCACGAAGGCGGGCGCCGGCCGATCGCACTTGTGCGCCGCGGGCTTGCGGCTATCGTCCTGAATCCATCGATCGCTGCCGCGGTCCTGCTCGTCGCGATCGTCACCTGCCTGCCGAGCGCGCGTGCTCAGACGATCATCGACGGCAGCGGATTTCACATCATGCGCGCGCTGCCGTTCTTCGATGACAACAAGTCGTGGACAAGCCTGAAGGACATGCGGACCGTTCCGGCGCCCACCGTGCAGCACTTCGAAGGAGTCGCAGTCGTCTTCACGTTCGACGACAACTCCGAGATCACGACGCTCGACGCGCATCTGCGCGGGGGTACCGACAAACAGCTGCTGACAAGCGCTGCCGAGTGGAAGCGCGAGGCGCAATAGGACCGGTCACGCCTTCTTGACGAGACGCTCGACATACCTCGCGAGCACGTCGCTCTCGACGTTGACGAGATCCCCAGGGGCGAGTGCGCCGAGTGTCGTGCTCTCGGCGGTGTGGGGCATGAGCGCGACCTCGAAAAACGTCTTGCCGAGCCCCGCGATGGTGAGCGAGACGCCGTCGAGCGTGACGAAACCCCTCATCACGATGTAGCGGGCGAGGCCCTTCGGCACCGCGAAGCGCAGACGGGCCGCTCCACCGCTCGCCTCGCGGCGACCGACCAGCTTGGTCGTCGCGTCGACCTGGCCCTGCACGAAGTGTCCGGCCAGCGCGGTCGCCGGCGTCGCCGCGGGTTCGAGGTTCACGCGCGTCCCACGGATGGCGCGCCCCAGCGTGGTACGCGAGAGCGTCTCCGCGGAGACGTCCACCGCGAACCCGTGCGTGTCCCGCTCCGCCACGGTGAGGTGTGCGCCAGCGACGTTGACGCCCGCGTCGATGCCAAGGTCCTGGGCGACGCGCGACGACGCGATCTCGAGCCGTAGACCCGCGGCGTTCGGTGCGGTGTGTCTGACCGTGCCGATCTCCGCGACGATCCCCGTGAACATCTAGCCGAGCGCTCCTTCTAACGCGAGATCGTCGCCGAGCTTGCGCACGCGGACATCGTGGAGCTCGCTCGCCGTGGGGACTCCTTCGAGCGCGGGCGGGCCGTCGCCACCGGCAACAGGCGAGAAAAGGACGAGCACGCGATCGGCGAGACCACCGCGCACGAGCGCGCCGGCCACGTGCGGTCCAGCCTCGCTCATCACGGTATTCACGCCATGCTCGCCGAGCCAGCGTAGAACCGCGCCGAGATCGAGCCCGCCGTCGGCACGCGGCGCCGTCACGAGCAGCACACCTGACTCGCGGAGCTTGTTGGTGCGGCGCACGTCGGCATCGCGCGCGACGAAGATCACCGTGCGCTGCGGATCCTTCGAGCGTACGACTTTGGCCGTCGGCGGCGTGCGCGCGTCCGCGTCGACGACGACGCGAAGCGGGTCGCGTCCCTTGACCTCGCGAACGGTGAGCGCGGGGTCGTCGGCGAGCACGGTGCCGATTCCGACGAGCACCGCATCGTTGCGGTCGCGAAGGCGGTGCACCTCGCGCAGCGCGGGCTTCCCCGAGAGATACCGCCGCCCGGGGACCGCGACGCGCCCATCGACCGTGGAGGCGAGCGTCAGCAGCACAAAAGGCCGCCCGCGCCCGAGACGCGACAGGAAACCCGCGTTGAGGCGCTCGGCCTCCGTTCGGAGGAGGCCCTCTTCGACCGCGATCCCGGCGGCGCGGAGCCCGCGAATGCCCTTCCCGTCGGTGCGCGGATCGGGGTCGCGCATCGCGACGACCACGCGCGCGATGCCGGCCTCGCGCACCGCGTCGACGCACGGCGGGGTGCGGCCCTGGTGCGCGCACGGCTCGAGATTGGTGAAGAGCGTCGCGCCGCGCGCGCCGTCGCCGGCCTTGCGGAGCGCGTTGACCTCGGCGTGCGGCTCGCCGGCCGCGTGGTAGTAACCCTCGCCGATCACCGCGCCGTCCCGGACCACGACGGCGCCGACGAGCGGATTGGGGCTCGTCCTCCCGGCGGCGCGAGCGGCGAGCCGAAGTGCGCGGCGCATGTAGGTCGTGTCCGCATCGGTCACGGCTGCTAGTCTGCGGCCCTCGTGACCGTCCTGAAGGTGCCTAGTGCCGCGAACCCCGGCCACGAGCTCCTTCAGTCCGCGCTCGCGCAGCTCGACCGGGCCGCGAAGGCGCTCAACCTCGACCCAGGGATGCACCGTTTCCTTCAGCAATCCGAGAGAACGCTCATCGTCGCGCTGCCGGTGACGATGGACGCCGGTCATCTCGAGGTCTACACGGGCTACCGGGTGCAGCACTCCACGGGTCGCGGGCCGGGAAAGGGGGGCATCCGCTTCCATCCCTCGGTCACGCTCGAAGAGGTGCAGGGCCTCGCGATGCTGATGACGTTCAAGTGCGCGGTCACCGACCTGCCCCTCGGTGGCGCGAAGGGTGGCGTCGCGGTCGACCCGCGAAAGCTCTCCTCAAACGAGGTGCAGCGCCTAACCAAGCGCTACACCGCCGCGATCCTTCCGATCATCGGCCCGGAGCAGGACATCCCCGCGCCCGATGTGAACACCGACGAGCAGACCATGGCGTGGATCGTCGACACGGTCACGATGATGACCGGCAAGCATTCGCCGGAGGTCGTGACCGGGAAGCCGGTGGAGCTCGGTGGCTCGCGCGGTCGGACGGAAGCGACCGGACGCGGCGTCGCGTTCGTCACGCTCGAGGTCCTTCGGCGCCAGGGGAAGGAGCCAGCCGAGACGCGCGTCGCGATCCAGGGATTCGGCAACGTCGGCAGCGTGACCGCGAAGTCGCTCGCCGCGGCGGGGTGCCGCATCGTCGCGATCTCCGACGTCAGCGGCGGCTACGCCGCTCCCGACGGCATCGACGTCGCGCGCGCGATCGAGCATGTCCGGAGCAATCCCGCGCGAACGCTCGAAGGGCTCGCGGGCGTGACGCGCATCTCGAACGCGGAGCTGCTCGCGATGGACGTCGACGTGCTCGTTCCAGCCGCGCTCGAGGGCCAGATCACCCGCGACAACGCCCACGAGATACGCGCCCGCATCATCGTGGAGGGCGCGAACGGTCCGGTGACCGCGGAGGCGGACCGCCTGCTCGCGGATCGCGGCGTGCTGATCGTCCCGGACATCCTCGCGAACGCGGGCGGTGTCGTGGTCAGCTACTTCGAGTGGGTGCAGAGCCGCGCCCAGTTCTACTGGGAGCTCGAAGAGGTCGAGAAGCGGCTCGAGATCTACATGCGCCGGGCGATGGAGCTCGTGCTCGCGAAGGCGACGGTGTACGACTGCCCGCTGCGCGAAGCCGCGTTCATCGTCGCGGTGGAGCGAGTGGCGAGCGCGATCACGAAGCGAGGCATCTTTCCCTAAGACGCCGCCGCTCGGGAGAATACTCGTCGTAGTTGCATAATTATCCAGCCAGCCGCATAATCCTACGTCTATGGCGACGAAGGTCGCGATCGTGGGGGTCACCGGCTACGCGGGCGGGGAGCTCGCGCGTCTCGTGCTTCGGCACCCTGAGGCGCGGCTCGTAGCGGCGGTCGCGCGATCTCATCAGGGCGAGCCGCTGCGCTCCGTGCAGCCGCACCTACACGCCGCTCCTGATTCGCTTGTCCTGGGGTCGGACGTCGATGACGCCGAGGTCGTCTTCACAGCCTTGCCGGCGGGCGAGGCCGCGAAGCAGGCGCGCGCGTGGCTCGATGATGGCCGCACCGTCATCGACATCGGAAGCGACTTCCGTCTGCGGGACCCGAAGCTCTACGAACGCTGGTACGGCTACACGCACCCCGCGCCCGAGCTCCTGAAGGAGGCGGTCTACGGCCTCACCGAGCTGACGCGCGATCGCGTGCGGACCGCCCGCCTCATCGCCAATCCCGGCTGCTATCCAACCGCGGCGCTGCTGGCGCTGTTGCCCGCTCTGAAGGCGGGCATCGTGACCGAGGACGTGATCGTCGACGCGAAGTCCGGCGTGAGCGGCGCGGGTCATGCCGTCGAGGACGCGTACCTCTTCGGCACTATCGACGAGAGCGTTCGCCCGTACGGCGTGCCTAAGCACCGGCACACCCCCGAGATCGCGCAGGAAGCCGCGGCGCTGCTCGGGAAGCCCCTGAAACTCACGTTCACGCCGCACCTCGTTCCGATGAACCGGGGCCTCGTCGCGTCGTGCTATGCGCCGCTTCGTCCAGGCAAGACAGCGAAGGACATCGCGCAGGCATACGCGAGGGAATACGCCGAGGAGCCGTTCGTCCGCGTCGTTGACAGCTATCCGGCCACGAAGGCGACGCTCGGCAGCAACTGGTGCCTCGTGCATGCCCTCGTCGATGAGGAAAACTCACGCCTCGTTGCGTTCGCCGCGCTCGACAACCTGGTGAACGGTTCGGCTATCCCGAGACGATGGGACTCGAGGCACTTCCACTGTGGCCGTGACCGGTGACGTCCTCGGTTTCACGGTGGGCGTCGGATCGGCGGGTGTGAAGGACGGAACTCCGATGCGGACCGACGTCGCACTCATCGTTTCCGACCGGACGTGCGCGGCCGCCGGCGTTTTCACTACAAATCAGGTCATCGCGGCGCCCTGCGTGGTCACGCGTCGCCATCTCGAACAGGGACGCCTCCGCGCGATCGTCGTGAACTCGGGCAATGCGAACGCCTGCACCGGCGAGCAGGGCGAACGGCACGCGGTGATGATGGCCCGCGCCGCGGCGCAGCGAATCGGCTGCGATCCGTACGAGGTCGCAGTCGCGAGCACCGGCGTGATCGGCGTACCCCTGCCGGTCGAGCGGATCATGAAGGCGCTCAAGGGGATGGGCCTTCGGCCCGGCGAGTGGATCGACGTCGCGAGGGCGATCATGACCACGGACACAAAGCCCAAGTCGGTCGGGATCGAGCTGCCGCTCGAGGCTGGAACGGTTCATCTCCGAGGGATCGCCAAGGGCGCCGGGATGATCCATCCCAACATGGCGACGATGCTCGCGTTCCTCGTGACCGACGCGGAGCTGGCGGCCGAAGAGCTTCAGGAAATACTCGAGGATGCCGCGGACGAAAGCTTCAACGTGATCAGCATCGATGGGGACACCAGCACCAACGACACGCTCCTCGCACTCGCAAACGGTGCGTCGGGGATCCAGTTGCGTGGAGACGATCTGAAGAAGTTCGGCACTGCCGTGCGCGGCCTTTGCGAAATGTTGGCCCGTGAGATTCTTGCCGACGGCGAAGGCGTCACCAAAGTGTTCGAGGTCCGTGTGAGTGGCGCGGCTTCGGCGGAGGACGCGCGGCGTGCGGCGCGCACGATCACCACATCGAACCTCGTGAAGACCGCCATCCACGGAGCTGATCCGAACTGGGGCCGCATTCTCGCGGCCGCGGGACGCTCCGGGGCGAAGGTGGATCAGAACCGAGCGAGCGTGCATATCGCCGACGTGGCGGTGTTCGCTCAGGGCTCGCCGCGCTCCTTCGACGTCGATGCGGTACGCCGGGTGTTCGAGCAACGAGACATCACCATCGGCGTCGACCTCGGCGTGGGCTCCGAGGTCGCGCGCGCTTGGGGCACCGATCTCTCCGCGGAGTACGTCCGGATCAATGCCGAATACACCACGTAAGGACCTGCTCGTGTTGAAGATCGGCGGATCGGTCGGCGCCGAGAACGACGCCGCGCTCGACGCGGTCGTCGCGCTCAACGACGCGGGACACCCGCTCGTCGTGGTCCACGGCGGCGGGCCGCTGGTCGGCGAGTGGGCGGAGCGAATGGGGATGGAGACGCGGTTCGTGCGGGGCCTTCGCGTGAGCGATGCCGAAACGCGCGACCTCGCCCTCGCCGTGCTCGGCGGGCTCGCGAATGGACGTGTCGTCGCGACGCTCATCGGTCGGGGCGTCCCGGCCGTCGGTCTCACCGGCATCGATGGCGGGATCCTTCGCGCCGAACGCGAGGACGCCGAGCTCGGGTTCGTGGGTCGCGTGACCCTCGTCGACAGCGCGCTCATCGAAGAGCTCATCGATGCGGGCCGCGTGCCGATCGTCGCGCCGGCCGCGCTAGACCGCACCTCCGGTGAGGTGCTCAACGTCAACGGCGACGCGGCCGCGGGCGCGATCGCCGCCAGTGTCAGCGCGCGGCTTCTCGTATTCGTCACCGATGTACCCGGCGTGCGGGGCAAGGACGGTCGCGTGATCGCGCGGCTCGACGCGGACAGAGCGCGCGCTCTCGTCGACGACGGAACGATCGAAGGAGGCATGCTCCCCAAAGTCGAGGCGTGCCTCATCGCCGCCGCCGCGGGGTGCCGCGCGGCGATCGTGGCGACGCGCGGCGTCGATTCGGTCGAGCGGCTCCTCGCCGGCGAGCAGGTCGGCACGGTGTTTGAGGCCGCGGCATGAGGGACGCGCTCGCCCGCAAGCATCACCGGCAGCAGGCGCTCCTCCGGGTCGTGTCCCAGCAGCGGCTCTCGACGCAGGCCGACCTCGTCCGCGCCCTGCGCGGCGCGGGGTTTGCCGCGACCCAGGCGACCGTCTCCCGCGACATCGTCGAGCTCGGGCTCGTGAAGGTTTCGCGCGACGGGACGCACGCATATGCGCCGCCGTCGGCGGCCGCGCCCGGCGGCGGGATGGAGCGGCTCCGCCGGTTCTGCGAGGACTATCCGGTGGAAGGGGCGCTGGCCACGAATCTCGTGGTGTTGCGATCGCTCCCGGGAACGGCGAACGCGCTCGCCGCGGCGCTCGATGCGTCGCGTCTGGACGAGGCCGTGGGAACGCTCGCGGGAGATGACACCGTCTTCATCGCGGCGACCAACGAACGCCACGCGCGTGCGCTTCTGGGCCGGCTGACCACGTTCGGGATCGCGGGGAAGGGGGCCAGGTGAGCAAGCAGTACGCCGGCGAGACATGCGTGCTGGCGTACTCGGGCGGCCTCGACACGAGCGTGGCCGTCGCGTGGCTGCGCGAGACTCTCGGCTTCGAGGTGGTCACCTGCACCGGGGACCTGGGCGCGACCGGCGATCTCGATGCGGTCCAGCGCAAGGCGATCGCGAGCGGCGCTCGAAAGGCGATCGTCCAGGACGCTCGCGAGATCTTCCTTCGCTACTTCGTATGGCCGGCTTTGCAAGCCGGCGCGCTCTACGAGGATCGGTACCCGCTGGCGACGGCGCTCGGCCGCCCGCTCTTGGCGAAGCTCCTTGTCGACGCGGCCCGGGCCGAGAACGCGCGGTTCGTCGCGCACGGCTGCACCGGGAAGGGCAACGACCAGGTGCGGTTTGAACTCGCCGTCGGCGCGCTCGCGCCCGATCTCACGGTGATCGCGCCGATGCGCGGCGGCATGAATATGACGCGCGACGAGGAGATCGACTACGCGCGCAAGCACGGCATCCCCGTCGAGGCGACGAAGAAGAGCCCGTACAGCGTCGACATGAACCTCTGGGGCCGCTCGATCGAAGCCGGCGTGCTCGAAGATCCCTGGGGAGCGCCACCGCGGGACGTCTTCCAATGGACGGTCGACGGTCGACCCCGACGAGGCGCCGGCGAAACCGCGCGAGATCGAGATCGGTTTCGACGAGGGCGTCCCGGTCACGCTCGACGGCGCGAAGGTGGAGAGCATCGACCTTGTGCAGCGCCTTAACGACCTCGCTGGAAAACACGGTGTGGGGCGGATCGACATGGTCGAGGACCGCCTCGTCGGGATCAAATCGCGCGAGATATACGAAGCGCCGGCCGCGGTGCTGCTGCATCAGGCACATCGCGCGCTCGAGTCGCTCGTGCTCACGAAGGAGTCGCTGCGCGTCAAAGCGCAGCTCGCCCGCGAGTACGCAGAGCTTGTATACAACGGGCTCTGGTTCTCGGCGCACCATCAGGATCTCGCCGCATACGTGCGCAGCACCCAGCGTTTCGTGACGGGCGAGGTGCGCGTTCGACTCGACCGCGGCACCGCCACGGTCGTCGGGCGCCGCTCGCCGCATTCGCTGTACTCGACGTCCCTCGCGACCTACGGGAAGGGCGACGCGTTCGACCAGCGCGCGTCGGAGGGATTCATCAAGGTGTTCGGTCTGCCGCTCCGCACCCAGGCGCGCACGCAGGCGCTCTGGGGCGAGGGGAGCGAAGCGTCGCTCGACATCCCGAGGAAG
>VBGU01000201.1 GCA_005881085.1 Chloroflexota bacterium
AGCACGACCCCCGTGACCGCTCGATCGTTGAGCGCGGTGTCGGGTCCCGGCGTGACGATGACCACGATCGCCAGCGCAACGAAACCGGCGGCGTGGGTCACGCGGCTAGTGTGAGGCGGAGTGGCTCACTCACGCATTCAGCCGATCCACACCGGGCACTACACGATGCCCGCTGACGGCGATCGCTTTCCAGGCGAGCGCGTTGTGGTCACCGCCTTCGTCATCGAACATCCGCGGGGCATCTTCCTGTTCGACACCGGCTTCTCGCCGGAGCCCCGAAAGATGGTCGATCTATATCAGCCCGTGTACATGCGGCCGATCGACGAAGCGCTTCGCGCGGCCGGCCACGGCATCACCGACGTGAAGCTCATCGCCAACTGCCATTTCCACGCGGACCACGCCGGGGGCAACCGGCATTTCACGCGGACTCCGATCTTCGTGCAGAGGCGTGAGGTCTCCCACGCGCGCAAGCAGAACGACTACACCCACTTGCCGCACGTCGCCGACTTCCCCGGTGCGGCCCTCGAGGAGATCGATGGAGAAGCGGAGCCGTGGCCTGGGATTCGCATCGTGCCGACGCCAGGGCACTCGCCCGGACACCAGTCGCTCGTCGTCGACACCAAGAAGGGCCGCGTCGTCCTCGCCGGACAGGCGCTCAACTTCTCATCGGACTACGCGCGGCATCAGTATTCGCACGAGCTCGCGCTTGCCGGCGAGTCACACGCGTCGTATCCGGATTGGATCGGACGATTCCACGAGCTCGATCCGGTGCGCGTGCACTTCGCTCATGACCGCGCGATCTGGGAGCGGGATGTAGCGGAGTCGATCCGCTAGTGGGGGTCGCCTAGCGGCGCACCCAAAGCGCAAAACTCGCTTGGATCACAAGCATCAACACGAGGGCCGGAACGAACGAGAGCCGCGGCCCGAAGCTCTCGGGAAACAACCAATTCAAGAGCGCGACCAGCGCGACCGCTGTGACGAGCGCAAGAACGGTCGTGGTGGCCCTCCGCGCGGACCACGGGAGTCGCTCACCGAGCCAGGCGATAGGCCCGCGGTAGGCGTTCGGAAAGCGCGCGCGTAGAAAGCCCGGGACAGCGGCCACACCTATGAGCAGGACGCACGCGAGCACGACCTCCACGTACGACACGGCGTCGTTCGTTTTGCTCCTCCATCTTCGCCGCGCGCGACCGCCCCGCGGGTCGTCCGGTGCCGAGGCGGAGTGTCAAAGCGTCATTCCGGTCACCAAGCGCACATGGTGCAGGAGTACGAAGCGCAGTAGGAATAGGGCAGGACCCAGCATGCCGCATAGCAGACCGCGAAACAGAAGGCCCACCCGCCTCCAAAATAACCACAGCCGATCGCGCAGCCCGCCAGGCACCCGTCGTCCCAGTACCCGCCTCCGGTTATGACCTGATCGCAGCTGTACAGACGGTTGGTGCCGCAGTTGCATCCGGTGGCGGCCAGGGCGAAGGGGCCGGCCTTCACGCTCAAGGCGCGCCCGTCGATCGCCATACGCGTGCTCTTGATCTCGATCGCCTTGGCTCGCGCGCGCGCGACAGCCGCCTGCGCGCTCGCGGAGTGACGAGCCGTTTGGACCGCCGATGACCGAAGGTCCTGGATGGTCGTGCTCGTGTAGTCGGCGGACGGCGTCATCAAGACCGCGCCGCCGCTCTCGCCGCCAGGAGCGAAACCGAACGCGAGTGCACGGAGAGCCTGGAATGGTTCGACGCGGCGAGCCTCGGTCGCGACCGGATCGGTGTCCCACAGCGAGAACGCGAGCAGCGTGCGTCCCGAGGGAGCGCTCACCACGCCGAAGGGTTCCTCGCTGACGAGCGCGGCCCGGAACCGATTCCACTCGCTGCTCGTCTTGGCTCGATCGATCAGCCTGCGGATGCGTGGATCCGTCGCCTGGGTATTTGCGGCGGCAAGGGTTGGTTGTTGGGAACCGGCGAGGGCCCTGACCTCCGGTACCAGACCGAAGACGGAGACAACGACGCCCGTGCCTCCGAGCTTCGCGAGCTTTTGAAGCGCCGAGCGTCGCGAGAAGCCGTTGTTAGACATGTGCCGCCTCCCCAAAATTCGTGCGATCCGCGGATGTCCGGGCAGGGATTCGCGTTGTTCCGAGAGCGCCCATCCAGACCGACCCCAGACAAATCGCCGCGGCCAGCGCCAAGGCGAACGGATTCGTCGACCCGGACGCGTCGAACGCCCGGTCGAGGCTTGCGAGGCCCGGACCGGCACGCACCAGCGCGACCGAGACCAGCACCAAGCACACGTTGCGGCCGACGAGACGCCAGCTCACGAGCCTCTGATCTGCGCCGCAGCCACAGGGCTGGTCGCGTCCGCGTAGCAGCGAGATCGAGACGGCGCCGGTGAACGTCACAAGCAGCAGGGCCGATGCAGCGCTCGCCACCGACGCGATCAGCCCGAGCACAAGGAGAACGCCGACGGTGAGCTCGACGCTTGGCAACGCGCGCGCCAGCGTCCATGAAGCTGGCCGGGGAAGGAGATCGTAGGCGTACACACGACGAAAGAAATCAGCTCGCCCGGCTCGCAATTTCGCTGCGGCAGCGACGATGAGGATGCCACCGACCAAGAGCCGCGCCAGAAGAGCCAGTCCGTCAGAAGGCTGCAGATGAAACTCCCCGCCTGGTTTCTGCTGCCGCTTTTTATCCTCTTGACCGGCGCGCAACTAGGTATACGTTTGGCGACCGCGGGGCGCAGGGTAGGAAGAAGGTCCCGCTATGAGACCAGGCCCCAAGACCCGAGTCACGTCGCGCCAGCTTCAGGTCATCTGGTTGGTCGCACAGGGTCTTCCGTCTAAGGAGATCGCCGCGCGATTGGGCGTGAGCGAAGCAGCCGTCAAGAAACACCTCGCGCATCTGATGTCGCGTTATGCCGTGCCCAACCGCGCGGCTCTCGTGCGCGCGGGGATCGCCCACGGGATCCTGGTCGCGGGACCCGAGGGTGTTACTTCGGGGGGCCCTCCTGCGACATGAATCCGAGAGCAAGGACGGAGTGGACCCAGTGAACGCCGGTGCCCTCGCGCGTGCGGTCCCGCCGGTTCAGCCGCTGGCGGCAGCGCAACGGGCGGCGTTTGCGGACGTGTACGAGCAGTACGCGCAACAGGTGTACCGCTACCTTCTCGCGCGCGTAGGTCGCGCGGCTCTCGCAGAGGAGCTCATGGCCCAGACATTCATCGCAGCGCTGGAGGGCTTCAACACCTACCGCGGCACTGGCACTCGACTCGCCTGGCTGATCGGGATCGCGCGTCGCAAGGTCGCGGACGAGTATCGCGCGCATCGCCGCGAGCGGCCGCTCGACGATGCCCGCTCCGTCACCTCCGCCGACGAGGATTCGCCGCATCAGGTGGTGGTGTCGCGACTTCAGAGCGAGCGCGTGGTTGCGGTACTGCAGAAGCTGACGGCGGATCGCCGCGAAGCTGTTTCGATGCGTCTCTTCGCCGGGCTGACGGCGCGAGAGACCGGCGCGGTCATGGGCAAGAGCGAGGCCGCGGTGAAGATGCTGATCCATCGCGCGCTGCGGGAGCTTCGCGACGCGCTGCATGAGGAGGTGGGCGATGTCCGGTGAGGTCGTACGCGCCGACGTGATCGACCGCGCGATCGACGGCGACCCGGTGCCGAACGACAGTGAGGTGACGTTCGCCCAGGAAGTGACACAGCTCGCTCGCGGCCTCCAGTTAGAAGTCGAGCGCGCAGCCACGGTCTGGGAACGGATCAGAGCTACGCCGGCGCGATCCGAGCCTCCGAGCCGCTTCGGCTTCATCCATTTGCTCAGCTTTCGACGGAGGACGGCGCTCGTCGGAATGGCCGCGGTGCTGGTCGTTGTAGCGATCGTCGTGTCGGCCACCGCGCCGACCGATGCAAAGGAGCTTCTGGCGAAGGTCGAGCTCGGCGCGATCGACCCGAGCGCGGTGGGGCTCGCGAGATACGCCGGCGAACTCCACGTGTCGAGCTGGATTTCCGGCGACGGAACGCGACCGAACGTTCCGATCTCCTTCAACGAAGTTATCTCGTTCGAGTCGCCGAATCGGTTGCGCCTCGAGATCAGCTCGGCGCAAGCGAACGGAGCGCCGCCAAGCGTTGTGATCGCGACCGACACGGCCGCCTGGCTGTGGACGCCCGCGACGCACACGGCCATTCGTTTGGGGACGGTGCCACTCGGGACGCTCGCTTTTCTGGCTGGCTCGGAGGCTGAGACCGCCCTCACCGGTGCGAGCCGTGACTACGCGGTCGCGCGGGACGGCACGGAGACTCTGGCGGGTCGCGCCGCCGATCGCGTCGTCCTGACCCCGCTGCCGGGCAGCGCCGTGGCGGGGCGGCTCGGAAAGACCACCCTCACCCTCGACCACCAGTACGCGGTCCCGCTCGCCGGTCGGATCCTTGATCCGAGCGGCGGATCGCTCTTCGAGTGGACCTTCGTCAAGATCGACTTCGCGCCGTCGTTCGATCCCGCGGCCTTTGTCTTCACGCCACCCGCTGACGCGATCACGAACGATCGCGTCTCGACCCCTGCCCTGGGGATTGATGGGCCATGGGGCGCGGTTGCGCGGGCAGTCTCATTTCGCGTGTTTCGGCCGACGTTCGCTTCCAGCAATCTTCAACTCGGGTATCCCTCGCGCGATCAGGATCGCTTGGTCGTGACATACCGATCGAGCACCGATCTAGGTGCGGTCCTGATCATCGAGAGCGCCGGCAGCGCTGGTCCCGGACCAGGTGAACGCGTGGCCCTGCCAGGCGGGGGTTCGGGGCTGTACTGGAACGACGGCGCGCGACAACACATCGTCCTGAACCGGGAAGGAACGCGTATCGAGGTTCAGGCGTCTCTCAACGTTTCGCGCGACGACGTGGTGAAGATCGCCGGATCCCTCGTCGCGGTATCTCGGTAGCGGGGGGTACGGGGCAGAAAGGCGTTGGCCCTGGGAAATCCGCTAGGGTCTTGACCGCGATGGTTTCGCGCGGTGCGTCCGGCTCGCCGCTTCTCTTCTACGCAGACGGCTACAAGTTCCCGGACGTCTATCACACGACCAAATTCCTCGCCCCCGATCCGATCATCGCGCTCGAAGACGTCGAGGAGCTTGTCATCGTCGCGAGCTCGCTCGAGGAAGGCCGCGCGCGCAAGGAATCGCGTGCGACAAGGGTCGTGAACATGAACGAGTACGGCGCGCAGGAGCTTTCCGGGCAAGGCGTCTCGGGCCCCGAGTTCTGGGCGACGATCATGAAGCGCTTCCTCGACGAGCGCGGCCTAAAGCGTGTCTCGGTCGCCCCGTATTTCCCGCTCGCCGAGGCCGATCGGCTGCGCAAGATGGGCGTCGAGCTCGTCATCGCGAACGATCTACTCGAGCGCCGGCGGGTCAAGCGCCCCGACGAAATAAAGGCGATCGAAGCCGCGCAGCGCGCGACCGAGGAGGCGTGGCACAAGGGCGTCGATGCCATCCGCCGCGCCAAAGCCCGAGCCGATCGAACACTCGAGCTGGACGGCACCGTGTGCACGGCGGAGCGGCTGC
>VBGU01000202.1 GCA_005881085.1 Chloroflexota bacterium
GGTCTCGAACTGTCCCCTGTACTCGTAGCGGCGCGGATCGGTGGGATCCTGGCGCTCGACGAACAGATCCTGCGTATCCGTGTACGCGTACGTGAGGCTCCACGCGATGCGGTCGTTGTGGCCGATGACGATCCCGGGTATTCCGGCGAAAGAAAAGCCGACGAGCTTGTAGCCCGGGCCCTCGAGGCCGACCTCGTACCAGATCGACGGGTTGCGGACCGCGAGGTGCGGATCGCCCGCGAGGATCGGCCTGCCGGTCGCCGTCCTCGATCCGGCCAGAGCCCAGCAGTTCGATCCGGTGCCGTCACCCGCGCCTGGCAGGAGCGACGAGAGCGCGACCGCGCCCGGCAGCGATGACGAGCCGGCCCGCAGATACGGCGCGACCGCCGCCCACGCGCGCTCGTCGACCGAGGCCGCGTGGCCGGACGGGTCCGGCATCAGCGTCGCGAGAACACCGGTCCCGAAGCGAGAGGCGAGTCCCGCTCGGAGGAGCTCCTGGTCGAGGTTGTTCGCAGCGTCGTACGCCTGGAGCTTCGCGACCACGAGCGAGTCGAGCGTCGACCAACGGTCGGGGCGGTACCCGAGGATCACGAACTCGAGCGGCAGCGAATCGCCGTGCCCCTCGAGGAATTTGTTCACGCCGTCGGCGTACGCGCTCAGGTTCTTCTGCGTGTCGTCGCGAAGAAGCGGAAGCTCCCGCGCCGCCACGCGCGCGAGTCCGAACGTGCGGAACTGCTTGTCCGAATCGAGCGCCGGCTCCCCGAGCACTTCGGCCAGCCGACCCGCGCCGGCTCGCCGATAAAGGTCCATCTGGAAGAGCCGGTCTTGCGCGGTGACGTAGCCCTGGAGATAGAAGAGGTCGTGCGCGGTCTGCGCGTAGATGTGCGGGACGCCGTAGCTATCGCGTAGGACCTCTGCGCGCGCGTCAAGCCCGAGCAGGCGGAACTCGCCGTCGATGGTGGCGAGCGGCCGATACACGAGGATCAGCCCGGTCAGTACGATGCTCGCGACGACCAGGAGCGCGATGGTGCCTGCGAGGATGCCGGCCATGCGACGGCGGCTAGTCAATCGCGATCACGATAAGAACGACGCCCGCCTCAACCTTCGCGCCCGCGGTCGCACGCACCTTCGCGATTCGCCCGGCGGAGGGCGCCAACAGCTCGTTCTCCATCTTCATCGCTTCGAGCGTGGCGAGCGGAGCATCGGCGTCGACGCGGTCGCCCTCTTTCACATGCACGGCCTTGAGGAGGCCCGGCATCGGCGCACGCAGCTCGACACGCCCCGTCCGCAGTCCGACCGCACCGCGGTTCGCGCGCAAGGCGCGCTCGTCGACGACGGTGGCGCGGACATCGTGCCCATCGAGGTCGAGACGGAGCGGGTCGTGCGTCACCACGGTGATCTCGTGACTGGAACCCTCGAGCGTGATGGACCATTGCCGTCCGCGTACGGTCTCGCGGACATCGGCCCCGACGACGCGGTCGTCGACCGTGAAACGCCCGTCCTCGCCGAGCTCGACGCGGACGCGACGATCCTCGAGCGTGACCTCGTAACGCATCAGCGAAGCGCGTCCTCGCGGCCCGCTCGCGCCCATGCCGGATCGGCGACGGCCACCGCGCGCCGTTCGCCGCGTGAGCGCGTTGCCAGGACGGCGGCGAGCGCACCGGCCGCGGCGGCCCTGTCGGTGAGCTCGGGGACCTTCTTCGGATCCCATCGCGTGACGAAATCCGTGTCGTAGCGTCCCGCGATGAAATCCTGCTCGAAGAGCGCGGCACGGTGGAACGGCAGCGAGGTCGGGATGCCGGCGACGCGCATCTCCTCGAGCGCTCGGCGCATCCGGGCCATCGCCTCCTCGCGATCGCGCCCGTGCGCGATGACCTTCGCGAGCAGCGAGTCGTACTCGCTCGGCACGGTCATCCCTGTGAAAAGCGCCGAATCGACGCGGATCCCCGGACCGGCCGGCTCGCGCACGAGCGCGACGCGTCCGCTCGCCGGCACGAAGCCCGCGAACGGGTCCTCGGCGGTGATGCGGCACTCGATCGCCGCACCGTGCGTGGTGATCTCGTCCTGGGTGAGGCGCAACGGCTCGCCCCCGGCGATCCGGAGCTGCAGCGTGACGAGATCCAGGCCGGTGACCATCTCGGTGACCGGATGCTCGACTTGCAGGCGCGTGTTCACCTCGAGGAAGTTGAATTCCCCGGTCCACTCGACGAGGAACTCGACCGTGCCGGCGTTCACGTAGCCCGCCCGCTCGGCGATGCGAACGGCGGCCGCGCCGAGCTTGGCGCGCAGGCCCTCGGTGACGCTCGGCCCCGGTGATTCCTCGATGAGCTTCTGGTGACGCCGCTGGATCGAGCAGTCACGCTCACCGAGCCACACGACCTTTCCATGACCGTCCGCCAGGATCTGCATCTCGATGTGGCGCGCGTTCCTGATCTGCCGCTCGAGATAGAGGGCCGGCGCTCCGAAGGCCGCGGTCGCCTCGCCGGTCGCGCCCCGCCAGGCGGCCTCGAACTCCTCGTCTCGGCCGACGACGCGCATACCTTTGCCGCCACCTCCGCCGGCCGGCTTGAGCAGCACCGGATAGCCAATCTCCTTCGCCGCGTCGCGGGCCGCGGCGGCGTCGCGCAGAGGCTCCGTGCCCTCCGCGACTGGCACATTGACCGCACGCGCGAGACGGCGCGCCGCGGTCTTCTCGCCGAGGAGCCGCTGGACCTTCGCGGGCGGACCGACGAAGACGAGGCCCGCCTCGGCGACGGCCTGCGCGAAGTCCGCGTTCTCGGAGAGAAAGCCGTATCCGGGATGGATCGCGTCGCATCCCGAGCGTTTCGCGACCTCGACGATCCGCGAGGCATTGAGGTAGCTCTCGCGAGGCGCCGCAGGGCCGATGCGATACGCAGCATCCGCGGCGCGCACGTGCAGCGCGTCGCGGTCGACATCGCTGTAGACCGCGACCGCGCGGATGCCGAGGTCGTGGCAGGCGCGGATGATGCGAAGGGCGATCTCGCCGCGATTGGCGACGAGGACGGAGGTGAGCGCCGTTCCCCCCTCTTACAGCGGGATGTTGCCGTGCTTGCGACGCGGGTTCGTGTCCCGCTTGCTTGCGAGAGAGCGTAGCGCGGCAATGAGCCGCCGCCGCGTCTCCCGCGGCTCGATCACGTCATCGAGATAGCCGCGCGCCGCGGCGACGTACGGGTTGGCGAACCGCGCGACGTACTCGGCGACGAGCTGCGTGCGCCGCTCGTCGGGGTCCTTCGCCTTCGCGATCTCGTCGCGATAGATGACATTCACGGCACCCTCCGGGCCCATGACCGCGATCTCCGCGCTCGGCCAGGCGACGTTGTAATCGCCCCGGAGATGCTTGCTCGACATGACGTCGTACGCGCCGCCGTAGGCCTTGCGCGTGATGACGGTGAGCTTCGGCACGGTCGCTTCCGCATAGGCGTACAGCAGTTTCGCGCCGTTGCGGATGATCCCTGCGTGCTCCTGGACGGTGCCCGGAAGGAACCCGGGAACGTCGACGAAGGTGACGAGCGGGATGTTGAAGGCGTCGCAGAAGCGGACGAAGCGCGCGGCCTTCACCGATGCGTCGATGTCGAGTACTCCGGCGAGGATCATCGGCTGCTGCGCCACGACGCCGACGGACCTGCCGTCGAGCCGCGCGAACGCGCAGATGATGTTCTGCGCCCAGCCCTCGTGGACCTCGAGGACATCTTCGTCGTCGACGACGCGGCGGATGACGTCCTTCATGTCGTATGGCTTGTTCGACGCGTCGGGAACGATCTCGTCGAGCGCGGGGTCCTCGCGATCCGGCGGATCCTCGGTCGCGACGATCGGCGCGGAGTCGAGGTTGTTCGAGGGCAGGAACCCGACGAGCCGTCGGAGCAGCGCCGCGCAGCTCACCTCGTCGTCCGCCTCGAAGTGCGCGACGCCAGAGCGGTGCGCGTGGACGTCCGCGCCGCCGAGCTCGTCGAGGGTCACGTCCTCGTGCGTCACCGTCTTCACGACGTTCGGTCCAGTCACGAACATGTAGCTCGTGTCGCGGACCATGACCACGAAATCGGTGATCGCGGGCGAGTACACGGCGCCGCCCGCGCACGGGCCCATGATCGCGGAGATCTGCGGGACGACTCCGGAAGACAACACGTTCCGAAGAAAGATGTCGGCGTATCCGCCGAGGGAGACGACGCCCTCCTGGATGCGCGCGCCGCCCGAATCGTTGAGTCCGATGATCGGCGCGCCGGTCTTTATCGCGAGATCCATGACCTTGCAGATCTTCTCGGCGTGCGCTTCCGCGAGGGATCCGCCGAAGACGGTGAAATCCTGCGAAAAGATGTAGACCGCGCGTCGCGCGTCCGTCGATCCGACCGAACCCGGTCACGACGCCGTCACCCATGACCCGCTCGTCGTCCGGTATGAGCTCCGTCGGACGCGCGAGAACGAACGCGTCCAGCTCGCTGAACGAGCCTTCATCCAAGACGAGATCGATCCGCTCGCGCGCCGTCAGCTTCCCCTTCGCGTGCTGTTGAGCGATCCGTTGCTCTCCGCCGCCGAGGGCTGCTTTTGCTCGCATCTCCCCAAGCCTGTCGGTCGTCTTCATAGCGCGAGGATATGCGGGCTGGTCCCGGCTGCCGCTCGGCTGACCGAGCGCCCCCGCGCGGTGGGGCACCGGCCGCAGGCCGGGGGTCCGCCGCCGCGTAAAGAGGGTTTCGGTCAGCCGAGCGGGCCCAGGACGGCCGTGGCACGACTTTCGCTCGCAACGAACGGCATGCAAGAGATGCAGGCGAGCGAAGCCGCGAGCCAGTTCGTCGAAGGCTTGGACTACCCGATCAGCAAGGACGCGATCATCGCTGCGGCGCGCGAGGCGAGCGTCGGACCGACTCTGGAGGAGGCTCTGAAGAAGCTTCCCGAGCGCGAGTATTCGGGCCCCGAGGACCTCACACAGGCGTTGAACGCGGCCGCCTAGAGACCTCGATCTCCGTGCGAGTCATCGGACCACGAATGTGGCAAGGCCGATGATCCCCGCGACACCGACAAGGAGAGGTTCGGGGAGTTTCGTCCGCCAGAGCACGGCGAGCGCCGCGAGGAAGATGACGACCGTCGTGACGTCGACGATGACCTGCGTCCCGATCACCGCCGCGGCCCCAACGATCGCGCCAGCGGCGGCAGCCGTCGCCCCCTTGGTGAAGCCGACCACGATCGGATGCTTCCGATACCGAATGATCCACGGAGCGAAGAGCACGACCATGAGAAAGGGCGGGAGGAACACCCCGAGGCCGGCTACCGTGGCGCCCGGAAGGCCGGCGACGAGATACCCGACGAAGACCGCGGTGATGACGACAGGCCCAGGCGTGATCATTCCCATCGCGACCGCGTCGAGGAACTCGCGCTCGCTCAACCAGGCGAAGTCGCGGACCACCCCCTGCTGCAGGAACGGCACGATCGCGAGACCCGAACCGAATGTGAACGCACCGGCTTTGAAGAAAAACACACCAAGCTGCAGAAGGATGTTGGGGTCGATGCTCTGCGCGGCCGTCCAGAGCGTGCCGAACCCGACAGGCACGGCCAGGGGAGCCGCTTGGGTGCGGCGCAGCCAACCGGGAGGCGCGTAGATCGCGACGCCGACGAGCCCGGCAAGGATGAATAGCACCGCGACCTCGCTGCGCGCCAGCAAGGTGACGAGCGCGACCACCGCGAAGATCGCCCATAGCCGCCGTTCGTCCCTGACCGTCACCCGGACAAGCTTCCACGCGCCGCGAAGGATCAGCGCGATGACCGCCGGACCGATGCCATAGAAGAGGGCTTGGATGATCGTCGTTCCGCGAAATGCCACGTATAAAGCGGCGACCGAGCTGACGATGATGAACGGCGGAAGGATGAAAGGCACGGCCGCCGCGCAGGCGCCCCAGAACCCTCGGCGGACGTATCCGAGCCACATCGCGAGTTGTGCCGCAAGGGGGCCCGGCAGGGTCTGCGACACCGCGAGGCCTTGGAGGTACTCCTCTTGCGTGAACCAGTGACGGCGTTCGACGAGATCGCGCTGCATGTACCCGGCGAGCGCGATCGGCCCGCCGAATCCGAACGTTCCGAGACGAACGAAGTACCCCGCGATCTGTGTGAGTGACAGCCGCGGAGGCGTCTCCACGCTCACGCGGACTCCTCGTAGATCCCCACACCGCAGCTCTTCGGCTGGAAGACGAACAGCCGGCGCGTCACCGGATCCCACCCGATCGTGTGGGCGCCCTCCTCGGTCACGATCGTCTCGAGCTCTTGCCGGTGGCGCGTGTCAAACACCGTGACGCCGCCCGGGGAGCCGACGGCGACGTAGACCCGACCGAGATCGCGGTCGTACAACACGACGTCTGGGGCGCCAGGCAGGGGAAAGCTCGCCGAAGCGGCGCCGGATTTCGGTTCAAGCACCACGAGCCGACCGGCATCGGCCGCGCACCACAGCGACGATGCGCCGGGACCGCCGACGATGGCGAGTCCGTGCGGCCCAGCCGAGGGCACGGAGATCGAGCGGGATATCGCCTGCGAGTCACCGTCGATCACCACGATCAGGGCGGGGTCGCTGATGTTCGCGTAGACGCAACGGGTCTCGCGGTCGAACCCCGCCCAGCGCGGCCGGCCTGGCAGCGGGAGCGTCGCGACGACCCTTCGTGCGTCGACGCTAACGATGGAAGCGGTGCAATTAGTGCCGGCGGGCTCTCCGAGGTTGAAGCTGTAGAGATTCCGCGCGTCCGGATCGAAGGCAAGGCCGTTCGGCCGCGAATCGACCGCGACCTGGCCGAGCATCGCCTCATCCGAGGCGCGAAGGATGCTCACGCGCGCAGCGGCGCGGTCCGACGTGAAGAGCAGATCGTTCTCGCTATCGACGAGCACGCCCGCTACGCCAGGAAGCCCCGCGATCGATCGGAGGTACGAACCGGTCTCGCAGTCCAACACGTCCATCCGGTCCGCGCCGGTGTGGGCCACGTAGAGTCGGCTGCCGCGCGGATCGAGGTATGTGTCGGCATGATCGAAGCCGGGCTTGGCGCCCGGCGGCACGGCAGTGAAGCCGACCTGCCGCAACGTCAAGCGGCCTTCGCTTCCACCTTCTTCTGGCAGTACGCGTACAGCGCATCGAGCAGCGGACGCGACGTCTCGCGCTGCTTCTGGTCGTTCGGATAGTGAAGGTGCCTGATGCCGTCGAGGATCGCCTCGACCCCCTGCGACTCGGGGGTGATGGTCTTGTCCGCCGTGTCCGCGCCACGGATGACCTTGGCCATGTAGGCCATCGCGGGCTCCTTGTCGAGCCCGTACTTGTGCACGAAGGCGTCGAAGCTGCACTCCGGTCCGTGATGTCCGAGCTCCACGTCCTTGATGTCGTAGGGAGTCGCATTTCGTTTCTGCGCTTCGGATGCGACCTGATCCGAGGGGACGTAGATGAACTCAGCTTGTTTGTCGACGAACCTTTCGATCAGCCACGGACAGGCGACCCGGTCGACCCGGGGATGCTCACGTGTGATCCACTTCATCGGAGTCCTCCCACAGCGCTCTGGCCGATAGCATCGCAGACGGCGCCGAGGCGCGGTCGCTAGATCTGCGCGCTGAAGATGACGAGCGCGCGCAGCGCGAGGACGCCGAGAAGAGCCAGGATCGGTGCGGCGACCGGCGGCCATCGTCGCGCGGCGCCTGAGCTGAGCATCGCGATAGGCGCGGCGAGCCCGATGATCACGACGAGCCAGAGCACGAGCCACACGCCGAGGACCTTTCCGATGGTGCCGGCGATCGCGAGCGTTATCAGGAATACGACGATCAGGATCGTCTCCAGGATCACGAAGTAGCGGTCTGCGGTCTCGAGCCGAACGCCGGTGTCGGCATCGACGTCACGGCGCGAGCGTGCAAGGAGCAGGAGCAACGCCGTGGAGCCGGCGAGCGCCGACGCCAGGAACATGCCGCCGAGCGCCCAACCCGCGTCGCTCCACACGGCCTGGTTCGACACGGCGAGCAGCACTCCGGTGTACGCGCAGATGAACAGACCGAAGACCGTGCCGATCGCGTTCCACACGAGTCCGACTCCACCGCGCAGGATGCGGGCGATCCCATTCGTCGCACGGAACCACCCGACCTCGGCGATCGCGCCGAGGAACGAGACGAACGAGAAGAGACCGAACGCGAGGAGCGCCCACGAGCCGAGGCTCATCGGCGAGTCCGGCTTGAACGCGAGCCCTCCGCCGGGGCTGGCGTCGACGAGCATGTGCCAGAAGAAGAGCGGCTGGCCGAGGTCGACCATGAGGAAGATCGGGCACGGGATGAGCGCGATGAAGCTCGTGATGAACGCGAGACGCGCCGCGCTCTCGTCGCGCGCATCACCACCGAAACGAAGCAGGGTCCCGAGCGCGTAGCTGCCGCCCGAGAGACCGCCGAAGAAGAAGTAGGCCAGGATCCACCACTGCCACTCCGGCGGTGAGGCGAAGTGCTCGGCTGGCGGCATCAGTTGGGCGTCGTCGTGTTGTTGTTGTTCGAATTCATCCGGCCGTTGCGGAACGCGAGGAGGCCGGCGATCAGCCCGACGACCGCAGTCGCTACGCCGCCGACATAACCCGGAAGGTTGTTGCGGCTCGGCAGAGTCGCGTTCTCGGCGTTGGGCAGCTTGTAGACCTCGGGCTTGTCCATGAGCAGGAAGAACGCGTTGAGACCGCCGTAGACCTTCTCATCGCGGCCGTAGAGCTGCGCCTTGGCGTAACCCTGCTTCTGGAGGTTGGCGAGCCGATCGTCCGCGACCTTGTGCAAGTCGTCGACGTAGCCGAACTTGATCGACTCGGTCGGACAGGCCTTCGCGCAGGCCGGCTGAAGGCCGCCCTGCAGACGGTCGTAGCAGAGGGTGCACTTCTGGGCGATGCCCTTCTCCTCGTTGAAGCCGATCACGCCGTAGGGGCATGCGGAGATGCAGTTACGGCAGCCGTTGCACACGTCGTTCTGGATGTACACGGTGTCGTACTCGGTGCGCATGAGCGCGTTCGTCGGACAGACTTCCATGCAACTCGCGTTCTTACAGTGCTTGCAGACGTCGCTCATCATCAGCCACGCCTGTCCTCCCGCGATGGGCGTCGGGTTGAAGACAACGCCGTTGTTGTCCGGCACCTGCTCGATGAACTGCACATGCCGCCAGTTCTGCGCGTCGAGCTGGCCGGTGTTGTCGTACGAATCGGCCGTGAACTTCGCCGGGTCGCCCTGGAGCTGATTCCATTCCTTGCACGCGACCTCGCACGCCTTGCAGCCGATGCAAATCGACGTGTCCGTGAAAAATCCCATCGGGCGTTCCTGGAATGCAGCCATTTAGAACCCCATCAAATTGCGCGCGATCTTGGTGTAGCCGCGCTCGGCGGCGATGAGATCGAGGGGCAGCGCGGCAAGCTCGTCGACGACCGGAACAGCCCTCGGGTCCTTGCGCTGATCGACGGTGATGAGATAGCGCCGGCAGATCTCGCACGCGTCGATCCGCAGGTGCGGAAACAGATCGACGTCGGACAGGATCGGCATCTTCGCGCCCGACGTCTCGCCGCACGACGCGCACGTCATGCGGCTCATCACCCACTCGTTGGCGCAGCGCGAGCACACCAGGGTGCGCTGCGCTGTGAGGAGAGTCTCCCCCGTCTCCGGGAACACCGCGACCTGCGGCAGGCCGCCGCACCGCGGGCAATATCGGTCGCTCGCGTCGGCCGAACGGAGCTGGGCCGCGAGCTCGGGGAGCGCTTCCAGCAAAGGTTGCGTGCTCGCGCGGGCCAGGAACGTGTCGGTGCCTGAGGCCTCGTCGCCGTCGAGCCATGCCTCGATCAGACCCTCGAGATCGGCGTGGTGGAAACGAAGAAGGGTCGCTTCGCGCAGGGCCTCCGTGCCGGCCGCGACGGCGGCCTCCATGACCCCGGGCAGCGCGGTCCGGACGGCATACGCGGCGAGATCCTCGCGGTCCGGCGCATCGGCGCGCGCGCGCTCGAATGCGCGTTCCTGCGCGTCGAGGATGGCGAGATAGAGCGTGAGCGGCTGCTGCGCGAAGTCGAACCGCTGGCCGAGCTCGTGCGCGCGCTGGCGGCGCTGCGCGTAGGTCGTCGTGGCTTCGGCGATGACCGTCATCACAGCTTCTCGATGTTCACGAGGAACGCCTTGAACTCGGGCGTGCGGGCGCCGACATCGCCGACCATCGGCGTCAACGCGTTCGCGAGCCAGTACTTCGACCCCTCGGGGTTTTGCTCTGCCGACACGCCAACGAAGCCCCAATGGATCGGTATCCCGATCTGGTAGACCTTCTTATTGCCGGCAAGCGTCACCGGGCCGAGTCGTTTGGTGACGAGCGCGACGACCTCGAGCTTCCCGCGCGCGCTTGACACGCGAACGCGGTCGCCGTTCTTGATGCCCTTGTCGTCGGCGAGCTCTTGCGGCACCTCGACGAAGGCCTGAGGTTGCAAGCCCACGAGGAGTGGCACGTGCTGCGTGACGTAATGCTCGTGCTCGGTGAGTCGGTAGCTCGTCGCCACGTAGGGGTAGTTATCCGGCTTGCCGAAGCGGCTCGGCCTGCCCGCAGCTTGGTCATACAGGAACGCGACAGGGTCCTCCGACACGCTGGGGTGCAGGGGGTTCGGGATCGGCGCTTCGTACGGCTCGTAGTGCTCGGGGAATGGGCCGTCGAGCATCGAATTCGAAAAGAGCCGGCCGACGCCCTCGCCGTTCATGATGAACGGAAGCCACGCGGCGGGGTCCTTCGGGTTCATTGTCGCCGGATAGTCGGGCACGTCGCCGGTCCAGGTCGTCCCGTTCCACTGGATGCCTGGGCGCTTGGGGTCCCACGGCTTCCCGTCGAGGTCCGCGGAGGCGCGGTTATAGAGGACGCGGCGATTGAGCGGCCAACTCCAGGCCCAGTTGGGATAG
>VBGU01000203.1:0-4297 GCA_005881085.1 Chloroflexota bacterium
GCACGAAACCCGGTGCGATGCAGTTGACGGTGATGCCGAACGGGCCGAGCTCGTGCGCCATCTGACGCGTGAACCCGATCTGGCCGGCCTTGGCGCTCGCATAGGCCTGGATGCCGGTCAGGCTCACGCTCCGCCCGGCGCCGGACGAGATGTTCACGATCCATGCCGCGCGGGCCGCTTTCATCGCGGGGATGACCGCGCGCGTGCAGAGGAACGCGCTCGTCAGGTTCGCGTCGACGATCGCTCGCCATTCTTCGTCGCTCACTTCGTCGAGGGGTTTCCCGACCTGGCCTACGACGCCGCCGGCGTTGTTGACGAGGATGTCGATGCGCCCGAGACGCGTGATCAGCTTCGCGACCTGACCTGCGTCGGTCAGGTCCGCGGTGTCGCGGTCGACGCGATGGACCTTCGCGCCGTCCTCCTCCAGACCGTTCGCGATCGCGGTCCCGATCCCGTGCGCCGTTCCGGTGACCAGCGCCACCTTGCCGGTGAGCTCACCCATCCTTGTTCCACCCGTTCTCGATGAGATCGCGCACTTCCGCGACACCGGTTCGCCATAGCTCGAGGACTTCCGCGTCCGGCCGCTCGTACGAGCCGCCGAAGCTCCCGTCGACGGTCAGCCGGCGCAGCTCGGCGGGGGGCGCCTGACGGATGACGCTCTGCGGGATGAGCGGCTTGACGCCTTTCGGCATCGTCACGCCCGCGAGGCGGGTCCACGGGAAGTTCTCCATCCACGATCCGTGCGATGACTCCTTTTCGTAGCGCTGAACGACGGCCCATGCCCGAGGCGCGTTCCACCAATCGTGGAAGAGAACCTGGACGCGGTCTTTTCGGGGCTCAGTCAGCCACTCACGCATCACGCCCGCGGCGAACGAGTTGCCGCCATGCCCGTTGACCACCGCGATGCGCCGGAATCCCTGACCGAAGAGTGAATCCAGCAGATCGCGAATGACGCTGATGTACGTGCCCGTACGCAGAGATGGACTACCCGGGAACGCGGCGAAGTACGGAGTGACTCCGAAAGGCAGCGCCGGTAAGACCGGTACCCCCAGCGGTTCGGCGGCTTCGACAGCGACGCGCTCGGCGAGGATCGCATCCGTCCCGACCGAGAGATAGCCGTGCTGTTCCGTGGATCCGATCGGCAACACGATGCGGTCGTCGTGCTTCAGGTATTCCTCGAGCATCTGCCAGTTGCAGTCGTGCACTCGCATGGGCACCTCCCCCGACCGTCCGCTCGGTCAAGGGCGATAGCCTACGGGCCCTACGGGTTCGGCGACACCGTGACGGTGGCGAAGATGCCGAGATCCGGCAGCGGGCCGCGACCGTCGATCCGCGGATGAAGCACCACTTTCGACGTGCCTGCCTGCGCCGGCGCCGTGAAGTGGACGACGAACCAACCCACTTGACCGGGACCGACGTAGGGCGTCGTCTGCACGCCCGCGGCGGTCCCGTCGGCGAGGGCAAGCGAGGCCTGTGCGCCGTCGATCCCGCGGTACCAACCGACGGAGCCGGTGTTGCGGAGCGCGACGACCCACTCGACGGTCGCGTTCGGGATCGCGGTCGGATAGGGCGCCTGCGACTCGAAGGCGGCGCCGTATGCGCTGAGCGGCGGCACCTCGAAGTCGGCGCGCTGGAGCCCTGAAGCTGTGGGGATTACCGCGGCGAGTCGGTCGCGGATCGCTACGCTCAGGTCATTCGCGATGTTACCCACGTTCCCGATCAGCTCCGTCGGGAGCGCGATCAGGATCGCCGCGAGGATTCCGAGACTCAGACCGCGCGTCAGGACACGGCCCCAGCGCACTCGTAGTCCGAGCCCGCGCGACACGCGTGGCGCGCGTGGGACCGCCGGCGCTCGCGGCGGCGCGGCTTGCTTCGGGAGCTTCACCGCCTTGGGTGCCTTCACGGCCTTGACGCGAGGGGCGCGCACGGGCTGCGGGTGCGAGATATATGGACCCGGGACACGCGCGCGTGGGCGGATCCTCGTGATCCCGCGCAGAGCGCCGCCTAGGCGCGCAAACGGCCACAGCAGCAGCGAGGGCCGGATCCGAAACGCACGCACGTCGGAGAAGAGGGTCGGGTCCACACGAACGGCTTTCAGCTCGGAACCGATGATGGCCAAGAGCTCGAACGCGGACTCCTCAAGAAGCGGTTGGTCGATCAGCGAGAGCTCTCGCGTCCGCAGCGCAAACAGCAACAAGCTCAGGCCGCGGTCTGTAGGTCTCTCGCCCGCCTCGAGTGTCTGGCCTTCAGGCGCGACCGCGAGCACCGGAGTCGTTGCCGGGGTCGCGGCGGGCTGGCCGTCGACTGCTGGCACCGCGACGCTCAGGATCGGAACGGGCGCCTCGACCGCCGGCTTCAGCCACTCGAGCGGAACAGGGATGTGGACGAGGTGTTCGAACACGATGAAGGTCCCGTCATGGTCGTCGTGGATCGCGGCCACCTTCATGACGGAGGGCTGCTCGACCGACGCGAGGCGGCGTGCCCCCGCCAGGAATCGCTCTTTGCGAACGGGATCGGGATCGCGCCAGAACTCGAGACTCACGACCTGGGTGGTGGATTCGTCGAGCGCACGCCAGACCTCGGTGCTCTCGTCGCCCCGATGGTAGGACGCAAGACGATAGCGACCGGCGATGAGCTGGCGCGCCTCGCGGCCGCTCGCGACCGGAGCCTGCGTCTCCGTGCTGTCCACTGGGCTGATAACGCTGTCACACGGAGAAGGCATCGGATACAAGCCGAACAGCCCAGTACGCCAGTACTACCTGCGACGAGCAACGGAAACCCCTGACGACTGCGGCGTCGTCAGGGGTCTCCCTAGGCGCTCCTGGTTTCTACTCGACCTCAGTTCCAGCGAACAGCGACCTGCCCACTTGTCATGAGCTCTTGGCATATGGGGCCGCCGTTAAACGGGCTTGCAAGACCGGGAACGTCCAGGGTCCAGTGGCCCACCCCTGCGCCGCCGAAGGTCTGGATCGTCACAGTGAAGGGCAAGCCGCCGGAAACGACCAGACCGCTCCCGAACACGACGAGCTTTGCGTCGGTTACGTACAAGCTGACCGTGCCATCGGGATTCCGTGACCAACTGGTTATCGCGCCGAAGATGTTCCCCGGGTAACCCGGCACGTCGCCCATCTGATCAACGCAGTCGAAGTGTCCCCGCGCCGAGCCGTCGGAAAACAGCGTGGCGTCGAATCCGAAGGAGGTGGCATTCATCCCCGGTGGCAGGTCCGTCATGACACTCGTGCCCCCACCGTTGATCCTGCCCACCACAGTCGCGGCGTTGGCGGCACCCGGTTGGATGGCAAGCATCGCCAAGGCGAGTGAAAGCGCGGCAATCAAAGTCACAAGTTTCCGCATGATCTCTTTCGTCACCTCCCAGTGCGCGGCGGAATCTAGAGCGGTCGCCTCGCTCGAACATGACGAATCCGTCATCTGAGGTGAGAAGCGCGCTGAGCCGGTCCGCGGCTCGTCAGCTCGCTTTGAGCGCTCGCTCCTGGGAGATCTGCGCCTGGATCCGTTCGCGGTTCGCGCCGCCGTGATTCTTGGAGATCTTTTCCTTGAGCCGGGCGATCGTCTCATCAGGCGTCTTCGTCGCGGGCTCGCCGAGATGGTTCCGCGGTCGCGCCGTCTTGAGGTCGCTCATTACGGGTTCGCGTCCCCGCGTCTGCCGGTGTAAGCGCGAACCAGCGCGACGATCAGTGCCGCGACGAGTACGAAGAAGAGGATGGACAGAAGCGCGGCGATCTCGACGACCGGCGTACCGGCGGGCTGAGCGAAGATGCCGCGGAACGGACCGACGAGCGGCTCAGTGATTCCGTAGATCGCCGACACGAACGGCTGATCCGCGTTCGCTCCGAGGAGCTTGAACGCGAATCGAACCAGCAACAGCACTTCGAGAACCGTGAACACGAGCGCGATGACGCGCGTTACGGTCCAGATCGACGCGGCTGCTGCGGGTGCGCCCGAGACGTTCACGTTCGCCGAGCTGCGAACTGGCGGCTGGGCACCGGTGTTTGGTGGCTGAGGAGTAGTTGTCATCCCTGAATCGTGAGCCACGGACCCCGGGCAGTCATGACCGGACGATCATAGAAGACCTCGTGGCGTGTCTGCCTCTGCCCGATGGTCGACCGTGTGGTCGTCCGTGTCATGACCGTTGGTCACTCAAAGCTACAAGGGCCGGTGTTCTGCTCGAGTCATGACGAATCCGTCATCTGCCCGCGCGCATGACGGAAAGGTCATGACAAACATGACAGCGGGGATCAGGGTTCGGCACGATGGCGACCGACAACCCGATCTGTGT
>VBGU01000203.1:4445-8290 GCA_005881085.1 Chloroflexota bacterium
AATCGACCGACAGGGATGCGGCGCAACACGCCGCTCTCGATCCGTTCGTCTCGAGCTGGGCCGTACCCAAGCATTACGGGCCGAGGATCACCGAGCACTCGCAGCGCCCGCCTTCGTCATTCCGCCTCGCGGTGACCGAATCTGGCATCAACGCGGGCGGCGCCCGTCCCCCGGTGACCCTCAGCCGAGAGTCGCCGGGGAATGGAACGACGAAACACGCCGTGGGTCTGGTCTGGGTCGGAGCGCCCGTGGGGACGCACGGGGGTCTCCTCGTGCTCCTCGGCAGCTATGACGACGATCTCCGAGCGGTCGGCGATGAACCTTTCGCTTGGCCGCTTCCACTGAGCCGGGACCTCGGTGTGCGTATCTACGAAAACAGCCGGGGCTAAAATGCCCCGATGGCCGAGGCTGGGGCGGCGCCCGGCGGACGCGCAGCCGAGCGCGCTGCACGCGTGCTCCTGGTCATCGGCGACAGCCCCCTCGCTAAAACCATCGACCTGACCCTGCGGCATGGGCATTACGTTCGTCGAATCACAGAAACCGTCAACGACGCCAAGGCTGCGATCGCGAACTGGACGCCGCATCTGCTGATCGTCGACATCGACACCGAGGCCGGTGCCGGGGTCCAGCTCGTCGACGAAGCGCGAAACCACGGGCCGATGGGCGTGATCGCGCTCACCCGGCGTAGCGACCTTCGTGGGAAGCTCGACGCCTTCGAGCGTGGCGCCGACGATTACATCGGCATCCCATTCGTGCCTGACGACCTTGTCGCGCGGGCGCGCGCCGTGATCCGGCGGACACATGGCAGCGCCGGAGAGCTGCTCCCGCGGCTGCGCGTCGGTGACCTCGAGATCGACGTTCTCAACCGAAAGGTCCTCGCGGGCGAACACGAGTTGCATCTGACCTCGCTCGAGCAGGCGCTGCTCTACCTCCTCGCAGCAAACGCGGGCAGCATCCTTACACGCGAACAGATCCTCGACGCGCTCTGGGGCACTGACTTCGTGATCGAGAGCAACGTCGTGGACCGTCACGTGCGAGCCCTGCGGGCCAAGCTTCAGAACGACTGGCACAAGCCTCGGTACATCGAGACGGTCCCGGGCGCCGGCTACCGGTTCGTCAGCGCCTCCGATATCAAAGAAACCTAGAGGGTGACGGCCGCTAGGGCCGGATCGAGGCGTGTGCCGCGCGAGCCGATGGGCGAGCTTTGGCGCGTGCAGGGCTCTTCGATCGCGGCGCGGGACTCCGCTTTCCCCCTGACGCTTTTACCTTCGCCTCCCAGTCCTTGCCATGGGCCCGCGACCACTCGCGCCACTCCGGAACAGGGTGCTTCACCGTCCACAGAAAGTGATAGACGCCGCTGTCCCCGACGAACTTGAACCGCTTCTTCAGGTCGGTCGCGAGCGACTCGTAGTCGGGAAACGACTTGAGATGTTTCTTGAAGCCGCCCGCACGTTCGAGCGCGAGCAGCTCGCCCGCGTTGTGGACCACCGCGGCGATTTTCGGCCGGCTGCGGATGACCCGCTCGTCCTTGACCAGGGTGTCGATGTCACGATCCGACATGCGCGCGACGCGCTCCACATCGAAGCCGCGGAACGCTTTGCTGATCGACGGCCACTTCGCGTCGACGACGCGCCAGCTTATCCCCGCCTGGAATACGCCTTTGCTCAGATGCTCGAGGTAGTCATCGAGTGTCTTCGCGGTGTATTGCGGTGGCGGCCCTTCCATTGTTCGATCCTCCCGTCCCGTCGCGACTCTAGGCTCGATGCCGGCGTTTCGGAGATCCGGTCCAGCACGACGTTAGACGGCGGGGCTACTCCCCGCTTCGGAGGCGCCCTTACTAAGGGCTCTTGCCAGGTCCGCGGGCAGCGGGTGGCGCGCCTGCGGGTTGCGCCACAGGCTGGCCGGCTGTGCGCCGGGCCCGCCGGCCAGCCACAGGGCGCCGCTCATTCGTTGATAGTGCCGCAGGAAATCGCGCGCTCCAGTGAAGCCGCGCTGCTGGAAAAACACCTCGTCCTTGTGGGCCGCGCGGTCCTGCAGCTGGAGCATCGCCGGGGCCAGCGCGTCCGCGGCGGACGAGAGAGCGTCGCCGCCAAGTACCAGAACGTTGATCATCGCCGGCGGCAGCTGGCCCAGCTTGTCGCAGACAGCGCGGACCAGCCGAGCCGCATCGGCGGACGCGTCGGGCATTGGCGCTTGCGGGCGCAGCCGGCGAACTTCGACGTTGAAGCGCACAAGGCTGCGGAAGGTCACGCGGAAGTCAGGCGCGCGTTGACCCACGCCGTACGACTCGTATTCGAGCGCGAAGCGTCGCTCCTCAAGCAGGCGCACTGCGATCGCGAGCTCGAACGCCAAGTCGCGTCGGCCTTCGTCGTCGCGCGGTCCGCGGGCCTTCTTGCGAATCTTGTCGCGATAGATCTCGGCGAACGCTCGGAACCGCGGCGACGCAACGAGCCACGGGCCGACTTGGGCCGCCAACGGCGAATGATCCTCCCCAAAGAGGTACGCGATGAGGTCGTCGAGCGGGATCGTCGGACGGAACATTCAGCCCTCAGCAGTCGATCGTCGGACATAGTTCGTACCGGCGCCAGCCGCTCGCTCCTATTGCCTAGCCCTTTCAGGTCTCCAGTGGTCCCACCCCGTGTCTGCCGGCCATCAACCTTGCTCGTCCGCACTTGACAGGCCACCGGTCGGCATTACTACGAGCCCGAACCTGCGGGAAGGGGAGCGTCCAGATGCGCATTCTGAAGTGCGGCCTCACAGCGATGGTGGTGCTCTGTCTAGCGCTTGCTTCGCAACCAGCAAACGCCGCGCTGCCTTCGGTTCCGGGCCACGTGGGCACCAAGGCGCCGATAAGCACTGTCGGGTCGCGCATCGACAGCTCCAACCCCATCCCTGTACGCAAGGCCGGTCCGCCCGCAGGATTGCCGTATCGCGTACTCGACAAGGCCATCTACGCGCACGCCAAGGCGGACGCCGCGCGACGAGCCGGACAGTCCGGCGGCCCCGGGAGCTACACGCGCAGCGACTTCTCCATCACCGTGAGCCCCTCGAATCAGAGCGTCGTCCAAGGCTCCGCCACCACGTACACGGTCAGCACACTCGTCACAGCCGGGGCGGCGCGGACGGTCAGTCTCTCGGCCACCGGGTTGCCATCGGGTGCGAACGCAAGCTTCAATCCCGCCTCGATCAATGCGGGACAGAACTCAACTCTCACCGTGTCGACGACGGCGACCGCCGCCACCGGGACCTTCGGCTTCACGATCACCGGCCAGTACAGCTCGCCACCGACATCGCATTCCACCGTCGCCATCCTGACGGTGACGGCCGCGACGGCGCCCGACGACTTCTCCATCAGCGCGGCTCCGGCGAGCCGGACGATGGTCGCGGGCTCGAGCACCACATACACCGTCAACACGCAGGTAGCGTCCGGAACGGCGCGGACCGTGAGTCTGTTGGCCAGTGGGCTGCCCTCGGGTGCGAGCGCGACATTCAATCCGGCGCTGGTGACGGCCGGACAGAGCTCGACGCTCACGATCGGGACGACGGCATCGGCCGCGATCGGCACGTTCACTCTCACGGTCACAGGCCAGTACGCATCCCCGCCGACGACCCACTCCACCACTGTCAGTCTCACCCTGACGGCGGTGCCGCCCGATGACTTCTCCATCAGCGCGAGTCCGTCGAACCAGACGGTCGCCCAAGGATCGAGCACGACGTACACGGTGACAACGCAAGTCACCTCGGGCGCAGCACAGACCGTGAACCTCACGGTCACCGGATTGCCTTCGGGCGCGACCGGTGCGTTCGCTCCCCCATCGGTCATCGCCGGCGGTACGTCGACCCTG
>VBGU01000189.1 GCA_005881085.1 Chloroflexota bacterium
GAGATCGAAGAGTTCGTCGGCGCTCGCGGCATTTCCGATGCGCACCGTCGCGCGCTCGAGAGAGCGAAGCAGGGTAGAGGGGGTCAGGTCGTGGTCGACGACTCGACGAGGCCGTTGCGCACGGCGTAGATCGCGGCCTGCGTGCGATCCGACACGTTCAGCTTCTCGAGGATCGCGGCGACGTGGCTCTTCACCGTCTCCGGTGACAGCACGAGCTTGTCCGCGATCTCGCGGTTGGAGAGGCCTTCGGCGACGAGCGCGAGGATCTCGCGCTCGCGCTTGGTGAGGTTCCGCGCGGCCGACGGTGTGGCCGACCCGGGCTTCATCTCGGACAGCATCCCCTTGAGCATCTGCGATTCGATGAACGCGCCACCCGTCGCCACCTGGCGGATCGCGTCGATGAGGTCGTCCTTCGAGACATCCTTGAGGAGGTAGCCGGCCGCCCCCGCGCGGACCGCCTCCCGCAGGTACGCCGGGTTGTCGTGCATCGTCACCATGATCACCGCGGTCCGCGAGCGCTCTTCCTTGATGCGCCGCGTCGCCTCGAGACCGTCCATATCGGGCATGCGCACGTCCATGAGGACGACGTCGGGGAGCTCCTTGCGAGCGGTCTCGATCGCCTCACGCCCGGTCTTTGCCTCGCCGACGACGGTGAGGTCCTCGGCCTTGGCGAGCATCGAAGCGACACCCTGTCGCACGAGCTCGTGGTCATCGACGAGAAGTACGCGAATCGGCATCGCGAAGATTCTAGGGGTCGATCACGCGACGGCGGTCCAGATCAGATAGAGCAGGAGTCCCACGAGCACGACGAGGAGTACGCCGATCGCGAACAGGGCCAACGACCCCGCCGAGGTTTCCGAGGGTCGTGTCAACAAGCGTTCTACAGCGCTCACCAGATCCGCTGAGGCCGCGTCCTTCGCCACCCAGCCGCCCGGCTTGTCGAGCGATCTCTCCGCCGTGGCGGCTTCGGCAGCGCCCGCGGCCAGGACCAACGCGGGCACGCCCAGGTCGGCGCGGGCATCACCGCGTAGCAGGAGGGCATCGACCAAAGCAAGGTCTGCCGGCCAGCTCCGTGCCCAGCTCGCGCCCTCGGCGAGCTTTGTGGCGCGGCGCACCTCGTAGCGTCGTTCCAGGCGGAGGATCGTCTCGAGTCCTGCTCCGACGCTCGGGTGGGAGACGACCAGAAGGACCCTCGGTCGACCGATGGCCGGACGATACACCGTTGTCCGGTTCCGCTACACGGGGCCTACACCGTTCCTCCCCCTCAGGTCCGATGGCTTGCAACAGCAAAGAAACGACTCTTTCACTCGTGCCAAAGCGAATCCTGATCGCCGACGACCACCTCGCTGTACGCGAGGGCCTCCGCTCGCTCATCGACCCCGACCCTGACTTCAAGGTCGTGGGGGAAGCGGCGGATGGGAACGAGGCCGCGCGGAAGGCACTCGAGCTTCGTCCCGATGTGATCATGCTCGACAACTCGATGCCCGGCATGACCGGACTCGAAGTCGCCCGGATGCTCCGGGACAACCTCCCCGACACGAAGATCGTCTTCCTCACGCTGGACCCCGGAATCCGGGACCTCGCCCTCGCAACGGGTGCGGCCGCGCACATTTCGAAGGACCAGCCTCCGCAAGAGATCATGCGGGTCGTTCGCGCCGCCGCGGGGATCGCACCGCTGAAGGCGACGGCAGGCCAACCCACGAGCGCGCAGGCCAAGCTCGCCGAGATGCTCGTTTCGGAGAAGGCCCTCACCTCCCGGCAGATCCAAGACCTCGATAAGTCGCGCGACGGCAAGCAGACCCTGTCGAACGCGATCCTTCGGTCCGGGCTCGTCGTGCCGGAGATCCTCGCGAGCGCGCTTGCTCGCGTGAGCGGCCACCCGGTGACCTCGCTACGCGTCGCTCCCGAGGCTGCGGTCATACGTCAACTGCCCCGCCGCTTCTGCGAGCTCCGCGCCGTCGCCCTTGTGGAGTTCGGACGCACGGAGGCGACGCTCGCGATGGCCGACCCACTCGATCAAGCGGCCGAGCACGAAGCCAAGGACATGCTCGGAGGCATCGAGGTCAAGGTTGTTACGGCGACGCTCACCGAAGTTCGTGACGCGATCCACCACGCGCACGCGCCCGCACTTGTACCCCTCGTCGCGGTCCCGCCGATGCCGATGCAGCAGCGTCGTCGCCGTCCGCTCGCACTCGTCGCGGCACTCGCCGCGGCGCTTCTGCTCGTCGCTACGGGGACCGGCGTCTTTCTGACGCAGAGCACGGTCGTCGCGGCGCGCGCGAACCTCACGATCTTCCAAGGCACGGTCGACGTCCGTCATGGAACGGGCAATTTCGCCGCGGCATCGACGAACGACCTCGTCGAGCAAGGCGACACGATCCGCACGGCGTCGGGCGCGCATGCCGCGCTCACCTTCTTCGACCGATCGCTCGTCGTCCTCGAGCCGGACACGCAGGTCGTCCTCGAAACGCTCCGGACGGTCGCCGGCGGTAGCGACATCGACCTCGTGCTCCGTCAGGTCACCGGCAAGACCTGGCACGTCGTCGCACACAGCATCGGCGACGGTGGCCGCTACGCGGTGCTCACGCCGACTTCGACGAACACGGTCCAGGGCACCGCCTTCCAGGTGCGCATCGATGCGCTCGGTCGCACCGTGATCAGCACGACCGACGGCACGGTGCGCACGTTCGGCACCGACACCGCCGTTCCTCCCGTCCTCGTCGCGGCCGGGATGCAGACCACGATCAGCCAGACGGGGCCTTCCGCGGTCCAGCCGATCACCGATCCAACGCTGACCTTCACGTTCGAGGACGCGTTGCAAGCGTTCGTCGTCAACGCTGCCGGACAGGGAGCCGGGACGAAGGATGGGTCCGTCCTCCGCTACATCCCTGGATCCACCGTCGCGCAGGACAATGGCCGCGTCGCGGTGACGGTCCCCGGCACCGAAGCCGGTCGGTTCAGCTCGATCGTTGCGCCGAAGGGCGACATCGCGCAGGTGCGCATCGCGACGGATCTGAATCAGGGCGGCAAGGTGACGTCGCTTACCGAGACGAGGCCTGTCGAGAACGGCACCGCCAAAGGCGGGGTCACCGTCACCGGCACGACGGTCGTCATCCTGAGCGACTCGGCCGCTAAAGCCGCCGCCGCACCGATCCTGGCGAGCGCGCCGCCGTCTCCGACTCCGTTCAACCCGCTCACGCTCATCTCGCAGGGTCCGCAGGGCAATCTCGGGCCCGCCGGTCCGGTTGGGCTGAATGGCGAGCCGGGCGCGCAGGGTCCTCCGGGCCCGGCGGGTCCGACCGGCGCGAATGGCGATCCGGGCGCCTCGGGCGCTCCCGGCGTCGCCGGATCTGTCGGCGCGACCGGCGCTGCGGGCGTTGACGGCCTTCCCGGTGGGACCGGGGTTCCTGGCGTTCAAGGTTCCGCTGGCGCGCCCGGCACTGCTGGTGCAGCTGGTCCCGCGGGCCCCGCTGGCGCTGACAGCACCGTGCCAGGTCCGACTGGCCCGACTGGGGCGACCGGCGCCAATGGTTCTGTTGGACCGACCGGCGCGCAAGGCGCGACCGGCGCGACCGGCGCGACTGGTAACAATGGTGTTGACGGAGCAACCGGCGCCACCGGTGCGACGGGGAACAACGGAGTCGATGGCGCGACCGGTGCGACTGGTGCGAACGGTGCGATAGGGCCGACTGGTCCTCAAGGTCCGATAGGTGCGACGGGTGCGACGGGTGCGACCGGTAACAATGGTGTTGACGGGGCGACGGGCCCGGCAGGCGTCAACGGTACCAACGGGACAAATGGCGCGACTGGCGCGACTGGCGCCACTGGTTCCGACGGGACAAACGGAACGAACGGGACTGATGGCGCGACAGGCGCGACCGGAGCGACCGGCGCAACGGGCGCGAACGGCACGAACGGCGCAACTGGCGCCACCGGCGCGACGGGCGCGAATGGAACGAACGGAACGAACGGCGCTATCGGCCCGAGCGGTCCTCAGGGTCCGACCGGTGGGACTGGCGCGACCGGCTCAACCGGATCGACTGGTGCGACCGGTGCCAACGGGACGAACGGGACGAACGGAGCGAATGGCGCGACCGGGGCAACTGGCGCGACAGGCACGAACGGCACCAACGGAACGAACGGCGCGACCGGAGCCACCGGTGCGACAGGCGCGAATGGTACGAACGGAACGAACGGCGCTGTCGGCCCGACCGGTCCCCAGGGTCCGACCGGTGCTACAGGGGCGACCGGCGCCACCGGGTCAACTGGTGCAACCGGCACCAACGGCACGAATGGAACGAACGGCGCAACCGGCGCGACCGGTGCAACGGGCGCCACCGGTACGAACGGCGCCAACGGAACGAACGGCGCCGTCGGTCCGACGGGTCCTCAGGGTCCGACCGGTGCCACTGGTGCGACCGGATCAACGGGTTCGACTGGTGCGACCGGCACCAACGGCACGAATGGAACGAATGGCGCCACGGGCGCGACCGGAGCTACCGGTGCGACCGGAACCAACGGTACCAACGGGACAAATGGCGCGACCGGTGCGACCGGCGCGACCGGTTCCAACGGCACAAACGGAACGAACGGCGCGACTGGCGCGACCGGGGCTACCGGTGCAACGGGAACCAACGGCACCAACGGGACGAACGGCGCGACCGGCGCGACGGGTGCCACCGGAACGAACGGAACGAATGGCGCCGTCGGCCCCACTGGTCCTCAGGGTCCGACCGGCGCAACAGGAGCTACGGGATCGACCGGTGCCACCGGTGCAACGGGAACCAATGGAACCAACGGTACGAACGGCGCGACTGGATCGACCGGTGCGACTGGAACCAACGGCACGACCGGTGCGACGGGCGCCACCGGTACGAACGGGACCAACGGCACCAACGGAGCTGTCGGTCCGACTGGTCCGCAGGGTCCGACCGGTGCAACGGGAGCTACGGGATCGACCGGTGCGACCGGTGCAACCGGCACCAACGGAACCAACGGTACGAATGGCGCCACGGGTTCGACTGGTGCGACCGGTACGAACGGCACGAACGGAACCAATGGCGCGACCGGCGCAACTGGTGCGACCGGCACCAACGGGACGAACGGCGCCGTCGGCCCGACAGGTCCGCAGGGTCCGACCGGGGCGACTGGTGCGACCGGATCAACGGGCGCGACTGGCACCAACGGCACCAACGGAACTAATGGCGCGACTGGTGCAACGGGCGCCACCGGAACGAACGGCACCAACGGAACCAATGGCGCAACGGGCGCGACTGGCACCGACGCCTACACCACCACCAGCGCGAACTACACCCAGCCGGCGGTCAGCGCCACGGTGAGTGTCACCGTCGGCACGACCGCCTGGATGGCCGTCGGTCAGTACCTCTACGTCAACACCGGCGGCTTCTACACCGTGAGCTCGATCACCAACGCCACCA
>VBGU01000131.1 GCA_005881085.1 Chloroflexota bacterium
CGCGAAGTCGCGCATGCCCGCGCCGATGCTGAAGAATCCGGGGACGACCGCGGGAAGCGAACCCGACGGCTTGCGCTCGCCGAGCAGGACCTCCGCGGCCGCGATGAGGCTCGGCTCTCGCGAGTCGTACGCGCAGAGGTACGCGGGGATCTCGGGCACGCTCAGAATGTCGTACGGACCGCGGAGCGCCACGACCGCGACGGGCTTGTCCTTCGCCAGTGCCTTCACCAGATCGACCTGCTCCGGATAGGCAAAGAGATTCGTCGTGCCAACGACCACCATGTCCGCCGCGCGAGATGCGGCGACTACCCTGTCTATCTCAGCCGGGCTCGGATGCAGCGGCAGCGATTGGGAGACGGCGTCGGCACGCTTCGATGACATGACGCTGCCGAGCGTTGCCTGTCCCTCGAAGAAGCTGATGTCGGCGTTCGTCGGTGACACGGCAAGAATCCGACCGCGTAGCGGCAGGACACCGCGGTTCCGAAGGAGCGTCGTCGCGCCTCGCGCGAGCTCGAGCGCCGTCTTTGCGTTCGCGACAAGATCCGGCGCGGATTGGTCGCGACGCCCGTCGAGGATCCCGAAACGCCGCTTCGCATCCACCACCCGCCGCACCGACTGGTCGAGCCTCGCGGCGGACAGCGAACCGGTGCGAACGGCATCGGTGATCAGGCGGTGCCCCTCGAGTTGGGCGCTCTCATCGAAGCGGAAAAGGAGGTAGTCCGCGCCCGCTTGGAGCGCGCGCAGACCCGCAGCGGCCTCGCCGACGTTCCTTAGCGCTCCCATCTCGAGGTCGTCCGTCACGACGATCCCCTGAAAACCGAGCGTGTTGCGAACGAGGTCGGTCATCACCGCCTTCGAGAGGGTGACTGGCAGCTCGGGCGTCGCATCGAGAGCCGGGACGACGATGTGCGCGCTCATGATCGCAGGAACGCCGGCCGCGATCGCGGCGCGGAACGGCGGAAGCTCGACCCGGTCGAGCGTCGCGCGGTCCGCCTCGATCTTTGGCAGCCCGGTGTGCGAGTCCGTCGTCGTAGAGCCGTGTCCGGGGAAGTGCTTCGCGCAGCAGAAGAATCCGGCTGCTCCGTATGCCAGCACCGCGGCGTTCACGAGCGAGGACACCCGCGCGGGATCGCTCGAGAACGAGCGGTTGCTGATGATCGGATTCGTCGGCTCGTCGTTGACGTCCGCCACCGGCGCGAAGTTCCAGTTCACACCGAGCGCGCGCAGCTCGGCCGCCGAGATGGTCGCGGCCGTGCGGACGCTGCGCTCGGGATCCGCGGTCGCTGCGAGCGCCATCTGACCCGGTAGGATCGTGGCGCCCTTGTTGAGGCGGATCACCGGGCCGCCCTCCTGATCGATCTCGAAAAAGAGAGGCAACGACTTGGCGTCACGCGCGATCTGATCGAGATCGGCGACGAGCCTCGCGAGGCCCGCCGCATCGGTGAAGTTCTCGGAGTAGAGGATCACGCCGCCGACGCCGCGGTCGCGGATCATCGCCTCGAGCGAGCTCGTGATCTTCGTGCCGTGGAACGCGACGCTCATGAGCTGGCCGACCTTCCGTTCGAGCGACATCCCGCTCACCACGTCTGGGGTCGGCCCCGGGGTCGTCGTGGTCGGCGCGCAGGCTGCGAGCGCGCTCGCGGCCGCCGCGCGCAGGAAGTCGCGTCGCTTCATGGAAGCTGGACGGGCAGTCGTCCTTCCGCCTGCCGCTTACCGGCGAGCACCGCCGCGAGGGCCTCGAGCGAGACCGGCACGTCACCATAAGAAAGGAGCGCGGGCACATTTGGCACGAGCGCCGCGTCATACGGGCTCCGCACCGCGCACAACACGCCGGCGTTTGCGAGCAACTCTTTCACGCGCCCGGCTTGCTCGGGTTGAAACCACGCGTTCGTCGAGCACACCACGAGCGGTCCCGGGCCGCGCGGCACGCGTCCATTCGTCGAGAACGTCACTCGGTCTCCGAGGTGGTGACGCAGGGCGGCCTCAAAAATCGAGGACGGCGTCGAAAGCTCCTCGACCGGCGATGCCTGCGTGGGCTCGAAATAAAGGACGCGCAGAGCGCCGTCGATGCGGGGCAGCGCTGGGCCGACATGTGTGATCGAGGCTTCGGCGATCTCGCGTGCGACCTGACGCCGCGGCTCGTCGTCGAAGTCGGTATCGGGCGCCGTCCGTCCGAAGCGCTCGCGGAACCATATCGCGCGGCGGAGCGCTTCGGCCGTGCGCTCCGGACGCACGCGATCGGCGATCCACTCCGCGGCGGCGAGCTGCCGTTCGATCCCGCTCGTCACCATCATCGCGTCGACGCCCGCCTCCAGGCCGGTGACCACGACGTCCTCGATCGAGATGTCGGCGATGCCGCTCATATCGAGGGAGTCCGTCATGGAAAGGCCGTCGAAGCGCAGCTCGCGGCGTAGCAGATCGGTCAGGATCGGGCGCGAGATCGTCGCGGGCGCTTCAGTGTCGAGGGCGGTGTAGCGGATGTGCGCGCTCATCACGGTCGTCGCGCCGGCCGCGAACGCGCTCCGGAATGGAAGGAGCTCCCGGCTCTCGAGCGTGGCGCGATCGGCGGTCACGTCGGGGCGGGTGAAGTGCGAGTCGAGCGAGGTGTCGCCGTGCCCCGGGAAGTGCTTTGGCGTCGACGCGACGCCCGCGCCCTCCGAACCGCGCACCCAAGCCGCCGCGAACTGGGCGACGCGCTCGGCATCGTCACCAAACGACCGCGTGCCGATCACCGGATTGCGCGGTTCGACGTTCACGTCGCAGACCGGCGCGTGGTTCACGGTGATCCCGTCTGCGAGGAGCCCCTCGGCGACGGCGCGCGCGGCGCGCTCGGCGTTGCGGGGATCGCCGGTCGCGCCTATTGCCATCGCGCTCGGAAACACGGCGCGGTATCCGACGCGCACGACCGATCCGCCTTCCTGGTCGACCGCGATCGGGACCGGGGGCAGGCCACCGCGCGCCGCGGCGTCCTGCGCCTCGTGGAGCATCGCGCGGACCTGGTCCTTCGAGCGGATGTTCCCGCGGAACGCGAAGAGGAGAAGGCCGCCGATCTTTCCAGCGCGGATCGCGTCCAGGAGCGGACCCGGCACCTGCTCCCCATCGAAGCCAGCCCAGACCAGCGCCCCGGTGCTGAGCTCGGTCACGACCTCCGCCGCCGGCGATACCGCGCGAGCGTGATCTGCCCGAGCGGACGGCCGCGCGGTACGCGTGTTGATTTCTCGAGCGTGATGCGGCGGATCTGGTCCGCGTTGGGCACGATCGGCGCGATACGGCGCGTGCTGCGCGGACCCGCGATATACCCGCCGAGCGCGTCGAGGACGTCGTTCACCCGTTCTTCGATGTCCAGCATGGCGAGCGGGCGTGAACCGAGGAAGAGCTCGAGGCGCACCTCGAGACGGTCGTTCTCGCTGTACCCCACGCCCCGCGACGCCTGTGCCTCGAGGACGGCCGCGTGTACCCGCCGGCGCCACTCGTTTCGCGGCGCCGCGTAGGGTGGGAGGGTCGCGCTGAAGGTGAATCGGCGCTTCGCCACACAGCGAGACTAGCGCTCTATCATTTTCCTCTCCGAGGAGACCTGACCCGTGCCAACGCTTAGCGCCACCGCCCGCGCGCGCCTCCCCGACAGCTCGTTCGCCTACATCGACTCGCAGGGGCGCCGCCGGCTGCCGATCAACGACATCTCGCACGTGCGAAACGCCCTCGCGCGGTTCGACCAGGTCGACTTCGAGGATGACGTTGCGCGTGAGCGCGCCCGCGAGCGCTTGCTCCGGGCCGCGAAGAAGCACGGCATCGTGCCCCTCGGCTTCTTCGACGGCCAGCTCCGGAAGGCCCGCGGCGCCAACGTGCGGTCGCTACCGCGCGGGACGGTGACATTTCTCCTTACTGACATTGAGGGCTCGACGCGACTCCTAGAGCGGCTCGGTGACGAGTACGCAGGTTTGCTCCGCGATGTCCGCACGACGATCCGGACGAGCGTCCGCGCGTCGAGCGGTCAGGAAGTCGATGCGCGAGCCGACGAATTCTTCGCGGTCTTCCGGCGGTCGACGCATGCGCTCGAGGCCGCGCTCGCGATCCACCGTGCGCTCCAAGCGAAGACCTGGCCGCAGAAGGCCGAGGTGCGCGTTCGCATCGGGATGCACACCGGTCGGCCCACGCTTACTGACACCGGCTACGTCGGGATCGCCGTCCACATCGCCGCGCGCATCTGCTGGGCGAGCCATGGTGGACAGATCCTTCTCTCGTCGGCGGCGCGCGAGTCTCTCGCCGAACGCCTCGCTGCAGGGATCGCGCTTCGGAGTCTGGGACGCTTCTCGCTCCACGGCGTCGCCGAGCCAGAAGCGCTCTTCCAGGTCCACGCCGCGGACCTGCGCGCCAAATTCCCCCGGCCGCGCACGATCGGACCCATGCGGAGCTCGCGGGCCGCCGTGCCCTAGTTACGCGAATGAGGTCGTTCGATCAGTTTCGACGAGCGGTCATTGACGAAGTAACCG
>VBGU01000132.1 GCA_005881085.1 Chloroflexota bacterium
TGAGGATCGCCTCAGCCGGTCCAGCCGCGAGCGGACCCGCGTCGAACTCGACGATGAGTTCCCCTTCAAGCACGAGCAAGAACTCGTCGCTGGTCTGACAGTGCCAGCCGCCGTCGAGCCTTCCAGACCCCGCGTGCAGGACCGATACGCCGTTCACCGTGCCGAGCTCGGTGTTCGTCCACGCGGGCGGCGCGCGGAGCGGCGTCGGGTCCGAAGCCAGCGCGTCGCGAAGGCTGATCTTCTTGCCCACGCGACCGATCAGCCCCGCTCGATCGTCGACCGCGCGGCGCCAATGCGCGCGCGCGCCGCGTCGATCGTGTCGAGCCGCGCGAACAAGACATCGCGAAGACGCTGCTCGAGCTCACGGACGAGATCGGCGCGCAGGCGACGGGCCCATCGCCGCCCGAGCAGGCCCGCATGCGCGCCGAGAAGACGCGCGAGGAGAAACCCAGCGAGGAGCAGCCCCGCGAGCACGATGAGCGGTGTGGGGATCGGTCCCATGACCGGAACGTCGACGCTCGCGAACGGCGCGTGCAGAAGGAAGACCGCCGCGATCCAGAGCCCCGCGAAGAGCAGCCCCGCCGTCACGACGTACTGCAGCGCGCCGATCGCGGACCACACAACGCTCGTAGGCGCGCGCACGTCCGCCGTGCGCGTCGCCACGGCCGCATCGATCGCGGCGGTGAGGCGCGTGCGCAGCTCCTCGGCATCGACGAGCGATGCGATCGCGCCTCGCGCCGCGGAGGGCACGCGAGGGAGCAGGTCGCCGACGAGGATCCGGATCGGCTCGGATGCCCGAGCGAGCGTGCCGCGCTCCCGCCAGCGACGGAGATATCCCTCCGGATCCGCGACGACTCGATCTCGACCGGTCGCGCGGTACAGAAACGTGGTGAGGAGCCCGAACGGGCCCGCGCCGCGCGGACGGGCCGCAAGGCGCGTCGCGGCGACGGCCTGCCGCTCGAGGCCGGTCAGATCGACGATCGCCGCCGCCTCGCGCGTGACGTCGGCAAGCACGCGGACCCGCTGGTCGGCGGACATGAGCGGCTCCGCGTCTTGCAGGACGCCGGCGCGCGTCGCCAGGTCCAGCGAGGCATCCTGCAGCTCGGCCGCGATCCGCTCCGCGATGACGCGTTTTGCCTCCACCCCATTTGTGATCCACTCGCGCAGCTCGCGCGTGTCGCCGTCGCGCGTCGCGCTCGTGACCGCGACGCCGACGTTCTCGATGCCCTCCGCACGAAGGCTCGCGGCGAGATGCTCGCGAAGGCGCTCGGCATCGGCGCCGATCCGGTCGGCCTTGTTGAGCACCACGAGCTGGTGCGCCAGACGCGGAGCCCACCGTCGGAGGTAGTCGTCGTGGAGCACGGCGTCGCGGTACTTCTCGGGATCGGCGACCCAGACCACCGCGTCGACGCGGGGGAGGAGCTCGTCCACGCGTGCGCGGTGCTCGGGGGTCGTCGAATCGACATCCGGGAGATCGAGGACCGCGACGTCCGCGAACGCACCGCTCGTGTGGTCCCGCACCTCGCGCACGTCGAGCCAGCCGAGGAGCGGGGCGGTCTCCTCTCGTGCGCTCTCCGCGACCCACGCGATGGGCGTCCCGGTCGTGGGACGGCGTGCGCTCGCCGGGCTCACGACCTCGCCCGCGAGCGCGTTGAGCAGGCTCGACTTGCCGACCCCGGTGCCGCCGACAAAGGCGAGCACGTACGCGGACCCCTCGAAGCCGAGTCTCTGCCGCGCATGAGCGAGGACACGCCGCGCGCGCGAGGTGTCCAGGCCGAGCGCCCCCGCGGCGTCGACCGCGTCGTCCAGAGCCGCAAGGCTCGCGGAGAGCGTCATGCGGCGAGCGGCGCCATCGAGGCGCGAAGCTCGTCGGCCAGCGTACGGAGCTCGACGGGATCGGCCGCGAGCCGGTCGTACCGCGCTCGTTCCGTCGCGAACTCCTTGCGGAGCAACGTCTCGAGACGTTCGCGCGCGTTCGCGATCATCTCGCGCATCGCCGCTTCTCCGAAGATCGCCTGCATGAGCTTCTGGTTCAGGAATCCGGTAGCCGCGACGATGCCGATCTCGGTGCCGGTCACTCCCGCGGTGTGCGCGAAGACACCGACCATCGCCGCCACGGTCAGCGCGTTCACGCCGAGCGAGACGCCGAACGCGAGATCGCGCTTGCCCGCACCGCGAGCCTGCACGTCGGTCGCGATGCTCGCGACCCACTCCTGCAGGCGCGGCCGGATGCGGGCCGCGAGATCCGGCGACGCCGACCACAGGGTGGCATCGCGCCCGAGCTGGGCCGCGGGCCCCTCGCGGCTGGACCATTCGCTCGCGACCCGGCGCGCCGCCTCGGTCGCGCGCGCGACCGCGACCGCGATCACGTCACTCGTGACCTCCTTCTCGACGACGCCGACCGGAGCCTCGGGCATCCCGCGGAATACCGCGACGATCGTGCCGCGAATCCGCCCGAGCCCGCGCGAAAAGAAGCGTGTGATCTGGTCAGCCTTCACGTACGACTCCCAGTGGCGTAGCACCTCGGTGCGGAGGAAGGTCCCGCCACGCAGCTCCTCCAACAATGCGGCGAGCTCGGCGTCGTACGACTTCGCCGTGATCGCGCGGAGCGCCTCGCCTTCCGCGGCGGCGCGCTCGACATCGTCCGCGATCCTCCCCAGGAGCGGGCCGAGCCCGGCGAGAGCGCCCTCGAGCGCCCGTCGCGCGAGAGCGAGCCTGCGCTCGCGATCTCTGGCGAGCTCGTCGACGCGCTCGAGCACGGGCGCCGCCGCCTCGAGCTCGAGGCGCTCGCCCGACGGATCGAGCCGACCCTCGGCGACGCCGACGATCTGAACACGCGCGTCGTCGATCCCCCGGAGCGCCGTGTCCTTCAAAACGCGGCGGAGGTCCTCGAGGACCACGCGCTGCTCCGACTCATCGGGGGGCATCCGGTTCACCACGATGAGCAGGGGGAGCCCCCGCGCGGCGATGCGCTGCACGACATCGAAGGGGACCTTGTCCGCGTAACGGATCGCCGACGTCACGAAGATGCCGAGGTCGGCCGCCTCGACCAGGGCGTCCGCGATGACGCGGTTCGACCGCTCGACGGAATCGAGATCCGGCGCGTCGACGATCGCGAGACCGGCCGATGCGGTCGTCGCCGGCGCGCGCACGATCTGCCCACCGCCGATGCCCGCGAGTGCCCCCCTCCGCAGTGTCGCCGCGTCGGCGTCGGTCGCGAGGAGGACGGCCTCACGCGTCGTTGGCCGAAGGACGCCGGTGCGGCTCACGGTCGCGCGGGCGAGTGTGTTCATGAGGGTCGATTTCCCGGCACCGGTCGGGCCGAGGAGCACGACGAGGAGCGGCGACTCGAGCGCCTGCACGCGCGGCAGGACGTAGGCCCGGACGTGATCGCGAAGCTGTCGCGCGCGATCCTTCGCTCCGGCGGGCTCGTCGTCCCGCACGAGCGCCGCCCGGCGGTCCGCGAGCGCGGCGATGCGTTCGGCACGCTCGGCCAGAGATGTCACCACTTCTGCGGCTGCAAGGTAGAGACCCGCGGGCTGTCGTCGGTTATCGTGCGTATCGGTGCGTTACGGTGGCTTCCCGTGTCGATACGGTGGTTGCGATGTGCGCTTCTCCGTCGAGAGGGGCGACTCATATCCATCCCTTCTCGAGGCGAGCGCGAAACGCACCGAGCATGAGATCGCCGAGCATCAGTACCACCACATTCCACTCCGGACCGAGACTCCACCCGCCGGCTCGCTTCAGCGTCTTCCACGACGAGGAGCGGCTCCCAAGCGGATCGACTGACCCTCGGCACGAGTCGGCCCGACAGGGCCTGACGTGCTCGCGGGTTCCCTCGACCACGGACCGGCCTCGGCATTCGCCTTCGCCGGCCGCTGCGCGGTAGGGTCTCGGGTCCCACTGCGCCGTCAGGCCCTCTCGGCCCGACTCGTCGGCGGCCCGAACACATCTCGCATACCCGTCGCAAGATCGCGTGGCTTGGTCCCGAGCTCGGCACGCGCTTTCGCATCCGTTGCCCAGAAGGTGACGCCGTCCGCCGAAGACACGACCTCGCGCATGCTCGAGATGAATCGCCCCGCGAGACGCGCGACCGCGGATGGGATGACGAGCGGCGGTAAGTTCCGTCCGGTCGCTTTCGCCACAGCGCGATACGCGTCCCCGAGTGTCGCGATCTCTCCGCCGAGGATGTAGCACTCGCCGTCGCGGCCCCGGTCCAGCGCACGAAGGATGCCGTCGGCGAGGTCGTCGACGTGCACGAGATTCAATCCGAGTCTCTCGAAGGCGCGATAGCGGAGGTGCCCCTCCGCGAGCGCACGGAAATTCGCGCCAACGGCGGAGTGGTCGCTCGGCCCGTAGACCTGACCGGGCTGGACGATCACGATCGGCGCCCCGCTCCGCGCCGCGTCGAGGGCGATCTCGTGGGCTCGCCGCTTGGTGTCCTCGTACGCGGACGTTGCCGGTGATGTCGGCTGAAAACCCTCGGCCACCACCCTGCCGTGCGTGTTGCCGAATGCCGCGATCGTGGACACATGGACGATCCGCGGGGTCCGGGCCGCTCGTGCGGCCTCCAGCATGCTGCGAGTGCCAGTGACGTTCGTCGCCTCCATCACCCGGCGTCGTTCAGCGGTGACGCCGATCTCGTAGATCGCCGCGCCATGTATGAGCGCGTCGCAGCGCCGGAGCTCGCCGATCGCATCGGTCGCATCCACGACATCGCCCCCGACGAGCTGGCACCCGAGCGCGCTCAGGGATGCGGCGCGGGACGGATTGCCGCATCGCCGCGCGCACGAAGCGCGCGCGCCACGGCGCCCATCACGAAGCCGGTCGCACCGGTCACAAAGACTCTCACTCGGGGAATACTCTCGCGCCTTCGCGCGTTGCTTGTTTGCCGTTCCAGGCCTGGGGGAAGCCATGAATATCGCCATCATCGGAGCCGGTAACGTCGGCGGCGCGCTCGCGAAGTCGAGCGTGCGCGCAGGGCACAAGGTCACGCTGAGCGCGAAGGATCCGGCGCACGCCGAAGCGAAAGCGAAAGAGACCGGGGCTCGCGCCGTGCACAGCGCCTCCGATGCGGTCAAGGCTGCGGACGTCGTCATCCTCGCCGTGCCGTATACGGCCGTCGACGCCGTCCTCGACGAGCTCGGCGACGCGCTCGCCGGCAAGGTGCTGATCGACGTCACGAACCGAATGAAGCGCGATGCGATGGCCGAATCGGTCGACGGGTCATCGGCGGCCGAGCAGATCCAGAAGAAGGCTCCGAAGGCGAAGGTCGCGAAGGCATTCAACTACGCGTTCGCCTCGAAGCAGGCGGATCCAAAGGTCGACGGTCAGTCGATCGACGGATATGTCGCATCAGACGACGCCGACGCGAAGAAGACGACGCTCGAGCTCGCGCGATCGATCGGGTTCCGGCCGATCGACGCAGGTCCGCTCGCGATGGCGCGGGCGCTCGAGGCCATGGCGATCCTTAACATCGCGCTCCAGATCCAGAACGGGTGGCCCTGGCAGAGCGGCTTCAAGCTCATCGGACCGACTCCCGACAAGAAAGCGTCATGACCGACCGCATGCCCGCGCTCTTCATCGGACACGGAAGCCCGATGAACGCGCTTGTCACGAACAAGTGGACCGAGGACTGGAAGGCGCTCGGCGCGTCGCTTCCTCGTCCACGCGCGATCGTCGCGATCTCGGCGCACTGGTATACCGACGGGACCGGCGTCACGGCGGTCTCCACTCCGCGGACGATCCACGACTTCGGCGGATTCCCGCGCGCGCTCTTCGAAGTCCAATACCCGGCGCCGGGCGATCCGGATCTCGCCAAGGACCTGACCGAAATACTCGCCCCGACGCCGGTTCTGCTCGATAGCTACTGGGGACTCGATCACGGCACGTGGTCGGTCCTGGTGCGGATGTTTCCGAAGGCGGACATCCCGGTCGTGCAGCTCAGCATCGACGGGACCGCACCGCCCGAGACGCACCGCGCCCTCGGCGAGCGCCTCGCGTCGCTGCGCGATAAGGGCGTCCTCCTCGTTGGCAGCGGCAATGTGGTGCACAACCTTCGGGCGGGTTTCGGCGATCACGCGCCGGAGTACGACTGGGCCAAGCGGTTCGACGAGAAGGTGCGCGACCTCGCGGTGAGCGGTGACGCGGAGCAGCTCGCGAGCTACGAGCAGCTGGGTCCGGACGCGGAGCTCTGCGTGCCGACGCCCGATCACTACTACCCGCTCCTCTATACGGTGGGTGCGCGCCGCGAGGGGGACGAGGTGTCGTTCCCGACTGGTGGACTGAACGGCGGCGTGTCGATGCTCGCGGTGAAGCTCGGCTGACCCGCGTCAGCGGAGGATGAAGCCCTCCGCGAGAGGATCGTCCGGCGCGATCAGGATCTCGCTGCGCCCGGTGATCCATGCGCTTCCTTCTACCTCCGGCACCACCGCGTCGTAACCCTCCCAGCGCGTCTCTCGCGCGATTCGTCCAGTGAAGCGGGTGCCGATGATGCTCTCGACGACGAACGACCCGCCTGGGGAAAGACGACCCCGCGCGCGCTCGATCGCGACCCGGGCGGACACGCCGGTGCCCGTCGGCGATCTATCGACCTCGCCTTCCGCGAAGACACAGACGTTGCGCGAATCCGCGCCGCTGCCGAGCGCCGGTCCCGTGAAGATCGTCCCGTACAGAAATGAGAGGTCCGGCTCCACCGGGTGACGGATCTCGCGAGCCGCGATCACCGCGCGTTTGATCGCGCTGCCGACCGCGATGAGATCGCGGAACCGCTCCGGCGTCATCTCGAGGCCCGCGTTCGCGGCGTCGACGAACGCGTAGAACGCACCGCCGAACGCGAGGTCGTACCGCACCTCGCCAACGCCCGGCACCGTCACGCGGTCGTCGAGCGACACGACGAAGGACGGCACGTTCTCGAACGCGACGCTCATCACGCGCGCGCCCTCGCGCCGCGGCCGCGCCGTCACGCGGCCCGCGGGCGTATCGAGGCGAACCACCGCACGCTCGCTGAGGAGGCCGACCTCGAGCGCGACGGTCACCAGGGCGATTACGCCATGGCCACACATCGTGCTCCAGCCTTCGTTGTGCATGAACAGCACGCCGGCGTCGCCGTCGGGCGTGACCGGCTCGGTGGGGATCGCTCCATACATGTCGGCGTGCCCGCGCGGCTCGAACATGAGGCCCCGCCGCAGTCCGTCGAGCCGCTCGCGGGCAAAACGGCGCTTTTCGAGGATCGTCGCGCCCGGAATGGGGTCGATCCCGCCCGTGAACACCCGGAGCGGCTCGCCCGCGGCATGGGACTCCACGGTGAGGACGCGCCGCCACGACGGCGGCGGCCGCCAGGACGGGGCTTGGTCGGAAGAGAAGGACACGGCCGCGCCCGACGATAGATTCTCCCGTCGAAATCCCCTATTTGGCGTAGTGCACCCGCTCCCCGTTAGGACAACACTGTCAGTGATGAGCGACGACCTGCGCCTGCGCGCGATCGGCGCCCCTGGTGACTCCGATCCAGAGGTGTCGCTCGAACCCGCTGAAGCCGAAACGCACGACATGCATCGGTCCGACCTCGACGCGCTCAAAGACGGCGCCGCGATGCTCACGCAGGCCGGCAATCGCGTTGCCGCCCTCGCGGTGATGTGGTCCGCCGTCGCGATCGCGCCGACCGACCTCGGCGCACATCGTCGCCTCGCGGCCATGCTCGCGAATGCCGGCGACATCGACGGCGCGGCGAACGAGTACGCGCGCTACATCGAATTCATGCTCCCGATCGGCGACGTCGGGCGCGCGACCATGGAGCTCGCGTACGGCTCGAAGGTGCTCGGCGGTCATGCGGCCCTCCACGAAGCGGCCGAGAAGATCGTCAACGCCGTGCGCGCGCTCGTGCCCGGCGACCTCGCCCTGTCCGCGCCGACGCTTCCGATGCCCCGGCTCCTGCCGAAGGCCCCCTTCCGCTTTTGCATCCACGACGATGGCGACCGCCACTGGATGCAGCTCGAGGGAGGCACGATGGATCTGGTCCCGACATCCGTTCGCGTCCTCGACCGAAACGACGAGGTCGTCGAGACGAGGAAGTTCATTCCCATCGCGCCGGGCCAGAGGGGCCACGCCAAGATCATCGAAGGTGAGCCGACCGGTGTGGCGTGGGTCGTCCTCGGCATCAACGATGAAGTTGTCGCGGCGCTCGACGCCGGCAAGCCGTCGCCGTATCGCGTCGAGGCAAAGGTGGGGGAAGAGTGGATCTCCACCGTTCTCGTCGACACCGGCTGCCGCATCGGCCGCCGCTCGAGGATCGCCGTCTCCTAGAGGTCGATCGTTCGGCCGACGCCGGCTCTGCGCGCGCTCTCCAGCACCATCGCCGCCGCTGCCGCGTCCTCCACCGCCACTCCGACAGATTTGTAGAGCGTGATCTGCCGCGCGTCCGCGCGGCCCGGTCGCGTGCGGCTCACCAGCTCGCCAAGCTCGGCGTGAACGTGCTCGCGCGTCATCGCGCCTTCCGCGATCGCCATGGCGATGTCGTTCGATCCAGCGGGCGGGGGGGCGAGCGCGGCGGAACGCGACTCGACTACCACGAGCGCGTCGCGGAAGGTCGCGCCGTCGACCTCGCGCCCCGCGGTGTTGTAGCCGACCGACGTCACGTGTGCGCCGGCCGAAAGCCATTCGCGCTGCACGACCGGCTCGGCTGAATGGGTCGCCGCGCAGATCACGTCCGCACCATCCTCGGCTTGCGAGTACGAGGTCGTCATGCGGAGATTCGCGCGCGGAAGCCACTCGCGAGCCTCCTCGACGAGCGCCATTGCCTTGTCGCCGTGCCGTCCCGCGACCCGCACCTCTCGGAACTCCCGCACGCGAGGCACCGCGCGAAGGTGCGCCCGCGCCTGCACACCGGTGCCGATAATGGCCAGCACGTGCGCGTCCTTTCGCGCGAGAAGATCGGTCGCGAGTGCCGATCCCGCCGCGGTGCGCGCCGCAGTGATCGCCTCACCGTCCATCAGCGCGAGCGGGCTGCCGTTTTCCGAATCGAAGACGACGATCACGGCCTGATGCGTCGGCCGGTCGGTATTACGCGGAAAGAGCGACACCAGCTTCGTCGCTAGCGCGCCCGAGGACGGTAGATACGCGGGCATGGCCGCGAGGAGCGCGTCGCGCTCGGGAACGATCGCCGCGATCCGAGCCGGCATCGAGACGCGACCCGCCGAGAGGTCGGCCATAGCTCCCGCGACAGCCTCGCGGAGACGGTCCAGATCGATCAGGCTCTCGACTTCCGCGCGCGAGAGGACGAGCATTCGAGGATGGTCGCAGACGCCGCCGCGGCGCGTTAGATGAGCAGGAACCCGATGAAGATCAGTGTCACGCCGGCGAAGTTCGTCCACTCGACCACACCGCTCGCACCGGTGAATGCAGCCGTCCCACCCGCCGCCGCGACCAAAACGCCGGCCGCGATGATCACGTTGCCGAGGGCCCTGCGCCCTTCATGGCGGCGACGCAGGAACACCCAGGCCGACCATAGCGCGCCGCCGATGAGGATCAGGCTCCCGAGCCCACTCCCGATGCCGGCCAGGATCCTGGGGAAGGGCGAATCACCGAAGCCGCGACCTGTGTCGACCGCGGCGCTGAGGTCCACCGGACTGGCGAATACGGCGAAAGCCGCGATGATCGTCAGGGCGACGACCGCCCAGACCGCCCACCGGGCGACGCGCGGCACCAGTAGAAACATCGTGCCGAGGGCGAGCCAGGCCACGTTGAGGATCGCGCCGAACAGGTAAAAGACCCGGTACTCGATCTCGGTCGCGCCCCCCATCCGCGCCATCGCACCGGCGATGGCGGCCGCGGCGAACATCGCCAGCCCGATGGCCCACGCGAGCTGATGCGCCCGACGGCGGCTCAGGTATCGCGCCGCCATGACAGCAGCGAAGAGGGCGCTTACCACGGCGGAGAGAGCTGCGGCGCTCACGCACTCGACGCTGCGGCGAGAAAGGACGCTCGTCAACGCGATTGCCGAGTTTTGCAGAGAAAGGCGCTAAGGTTCTTGCATGTGCCGATCGATCAAGACCCTGCGCCGGGCGGACGGCC
>VBGU01000133.1:0-5776 GCA_005881085.1 Chloroflexota bacterium
CGTTCACCGGCCGCGAGCTCCTGCTGCTCACCACGCGCGGGGCGAAGACAGGACGCGAGCGGACAAATCCGCTGGCCTTCACCCGCGACGGCGACCGCATTTTCGTGATCGCGTCGAAGGGCGGTGCGCCCACAAATCCCGACTGGTACCGCAATCTGCGCGCGAACCCCCGCGTCACCATCGAAGTCGGGCCCGAGCGGTTCGAGGCGAACGCGAGCGTGGCCAAGGGCGCCGAACGTCGCCGTCTGTACGACCTTCAGGCGTCGCGGATGCCGGCGTTCGGGGAGTACGAGAAGAGGACCTCGCGAGAGATCCCGGTCATTCTTCTGGAGCGCGCCGGCTAGGCTCGCGCATCCGTGCGGCCTCGTGTCGCGTACTTTCTGGCAGGTTGAGCAGACGCCGGTCCCTCTTCGTCGCGGCCTTCGGTGCTGTGACCGCGCTCGTCCTGGTCCTCGTGGTTGCCCTCCCATTCGCGCTGACCCATCGCCAGGACCTGCCACTCGAACACGCCTACGGAGACGCGGCGGTGTCGGTCGTGTCCCGGATCCTTGGCGGCGACGCCCCGAATCCCGTCGCCAACGACCAACGTGCACTCAGCACCGGCCGCGCGGCGTACACGGGGTCCTGCGCGGTATGCCACGGCGCCAAGGGTGACGGGCGAGGCGCCTTCGGCTTAACGACCTACCCCCACGCGACCGACCTCACCAGCGAGAACGCAAAGGGCAAGACCGACGCGCAGCTTTTCTGGATCGTAAAGAACGGCCTCGGCTTCACAGCGATGCCGGCATTCGGCGATCAGTACAAGGACGCCGAGATCTGGGCGATGGTCGCGTATATCCGTGCGCTCCAGCGCGGCACCGCGAGCGCCCTCGCGATCGGGGAGCCCAGCCTCGCGCAGCTCGCCGCGGCCGATCCTTCGGTCAACCGGCAAACGCGAGGCGCGGCCATCTACTTCGCGCTGGGTTGCCACCTCTGCCATGGACCGGAGGGCGACGCGCCCGGAGACCTGTCGATCCGCGGGCGCATCGAGACGGAGGTCGTGCGCCGCGGGAGCGACCACGGGATGCCCGCGTACGGAAGAGACGTGATCAGCGACGCCGAGCTCGCTGACCTCGAGACCTACCTGCTGCGGTTCGCCGCGATCCCTTCGAGTCCGGACTGAGCTCGCAGGAGCGAAAGCGGATAGATCGTCCCCCGCCACCGCACGCCGCGGGTCTCAGCGAGATACACCGACCGCACGATGGCCCATCCAAAACAAGCGGCTGAGAACGGCAGGAGCACCGCGACCAGGAGCGCGGATGGCGTGAGCTTCAAGGAGATCGACTGGCGATATGTCTCGAGAAGCGCCGCCATGCGGCATGCGACGACGAAAGCGAGGAGCACCCGGTCGATCCCGCCAACAAGGACGATGGCGACGAATGGCCACACCATCGTCGCGCCTAGATACAGGAGCACCCCGGCCGCGTCGATCACGCGGTATTCCATGCTCGAGTACATGCTCTTTTCGAGGCCGGAGATGGCGGCGCCGAGGGAGGGGTACCACTCGACGGAAAGCCGCGCGCTGCCGTTCAGGACGCGCTGCCGGAATCCGAACCCGCGGAGTCGCCGGCCTAGGCGAATATCGTCGTCGGGACGGAGCGAGAGCGCTCGCATCGTTCCGATCCGCTCATACGCGGAGCCGCGGACGAGATTAAACGCGCCGATCCCCACACCGCGTTTGCTCTTTGGGTCGTTCGCCAGGTACGCGCCCCAGAGCGCTATGAAGGCGTAGCCGAAGAAGGCGACGAAGGCGCGCAGCGCGAGGCCCCGCGCGACAAGGCGCGGCGCGAGCGTGAGATGGTCGAGCCGTTCGGCCGCCGCGTATGCGACGGCATCGCGCAGCGCACCCTGCGCGAACACGACGTCCGCATCCGTGAAGAGGAGCCACTCCCCGCTCGCGCGGTCGGCGCCTCTCCACATCGCGTGGTTCTTTCCGAGCCATCCGGCCGGAAGCTCGTCCACGCGAAGCACCAGGAGCCGGCCGTCCCTCGCGGCGATCTCGCGGAGAATGTCGGCGGTCGTGTCGCTCGAGCGATCGTCGACGACGATGACCTCGAGGTCCGGATAGTCCTGCGCGAGGAGGGATCCGAGCGCGCGCCCGATCGTCGAGCCTTCATCGCGCGCCGGCACGACGACCGAGAGCCGCGGCAGCGTCACCGGTCCCGGAAACGCGGGAAGCGTCGGTACGGCGTTGCGGTGGCGGATGAGCAGCAGGAATGGCGCGACGACCGCGAGGAAGACGAGCGCATCGAAGATCGTCACCACGAGGGGCGGAGTCACCATCCCAAGCTAGCCCACTCGTCGCAGTACTCACACCAATGGGGGAGTGACCCTATCGAATTCCCCCGTTCGCGTCCCCCGCAGAGGCCGGGATCGGTACGTTCTGGGCGTTCTCGAACGCGCGCGCGGTCCCTAGCGTCTTCAGCGTGATACGAAAACTCCTGTCCGCACACTCGCGTGGCGCGATGCCGCGGTACGCCGCCGCGGTCCTCGGGGCGGCGTTCATCTACGGGATCGAGCAGCTGCTCACCGACGACTTCGCGCGCTGCGTCGTGGCGGACTTCGCGTGGACCGCGGCGGCGATCGGTGCGATCTTCGGCACCGCTCGCGCGGTGCGTGCCTCGCGGGGCGACGACCGGATGGTCTGGCTGCTGTTCTGCGCTGGCTCCGTTTCCTGGCTTGTCGGTCAGCTCCTCCGCGATGCCGCGGAGATCGGCGGCCTCCCGATGCCCTCGCCGCTCGTCGCGGATCTGGGCTTCATGACCGCCGCACCGGTCTGGACGATCGCCCTTGTGCTTCTGCTTCGCCGGCACGGGCAAAAGCTCACGCTCTACGCCCTCGTCCTCGATGTCGGTGCGGTGGTGCTGACGCTCGTCGCCGCGGTAACGCTGTTCCTCGCGACAACGCTCGCGACCGACGTCGGGCGTGACCCGCAGGCGTCGGCGGTCGCTGTGCTCTACCCGCTGCTGTACGTGGCGGCGACGGCGGCTGCCCTCTCGGCGGTGTGGGGACTGCCGCAGCGCGAGCCGCGTGGCGCGGTGACTTCGCTCTTCCTCGGCCTCGGCCTGAACGCTCTTGCCTTCGTGCTCTATCTCCCCGCGAACGTGGAGGGCACGTTCAAGGCGGGGACGCCGATCGATGCGCTCTGGCTTGTCGGGATCGGAGCCATCGGCATCGCCGGCGCGCAGTGGGTCGAGGACCGCGAGGACGGGAAGAACAGCCGGCTCTCAGGGCCGGCCATTCACCTGTCGCGCATGGTCCTGCCAGGCGTGGTCGCCGCGGCGTGCTCGTTCCTTCTCATCTACACCGATGTCCAGCGCGTCCCGGGACGCTTCGCCGACCTGATCGACGGCGCGGTCGCGCTCACCGTGCTGGTCCTCGCGACCCGCGCTGGTCTCGCCCTGTACACGAACTGGCAGCTCGGCGAGCGCGAACGTCGCCGCGCCGAGGAGCTCGCCATCCTCTACGACGTCGGTCTCGCGACCGCCGGGGCGCTTTCGTTCGAAGACCTCACGAGTCTCATCGCGCGTGAAGCGACCGCGCTCACGGGCACGGACGGCGCGATGGTCGCGCTCGCCGAAAAGGGTCACGGGTTCGTGGTCCGCGCCGTACACAACGCGCCGGCGCTCGGCTTGCGCTCATCCATCGGTGAGGATCTTCGCGGCGTCGCCCTCGAGACCCTGCGCACACGTGACGTCGTCGTCGCGAGCGACTACCGCGACCACCCCGATAGCAACCCGGCGCTCTACGGACTCATCGCGTCGGCGATCGCCGCGCCGCTCGTCGCCCACGGCGAGATCGTCGGGACGCTCACGGCGTACGTCTCGCGTCCCCGCGTCTTCTCAGAGGAGGCACGACGTCTTGTCCGTCTGTACGCGGCGCAGGCGGCGATCGCGATAGCGAACGCCGCGCTTCTCGCCGAGACCCGGCGCCTCGCCCGCGACGACGACCTCACCGGCGTGCTCAACCGCCGCAGCCTCCTCGAGCGCCTCGAGGTCCAGATCGCCGACGCGACGCGACACGGCGAGACCTTCGGCGTGGTGATGTGCGACGTCGACGGCCTCAAGGGCGTAAACGACACCGCCGGCCACCTCGTCGGCAATGAGGTGCTTCGGACGCTCGCGCGAGCGATGCGCCAGGCGACGCGCTCGGAAGACGTGGTCGCGCGCTTCGGCGGCGACGAGTTCGTTGTTCTCCTGCCCCGCACCGGTCCGCTGCCCGCGCAGGCGATCGTCGGCCGGATCGCGGGAAGACTGCGCGAGGAGCGCTACATGTGGGCCGGCCAGGCCAACGAGCTGCCGCGGGCGTCCTTCGGTATCGCGTGGTTCCCCATCGACGGCCGCGACGCCGACACGCTCATCAGCACCGCGGACGCGCGCATGTATGAAGACAAAGCGCGGGCGCGAACCATGCGACTCGCTGTCGCCGCGGACGCCGACTAGCGATTGAGGGGCTTCGCCCCTCAGACCCTGAGTTCGGAGGCGAGGGTCTGGCGCGAAGCCTCACGAGCGCTCAGCGCGCCGAGTCCCGCAATCTGGGGTATGAGGGGGCGGAGTCCCCTCAATCGCGGCTAGCCTTCGCGAGCGTGGAGCGAACCCCCGATTCTCTGGCGAACTTCTGGATTGGTCGGAACCCGGCCTCGAAGCGATTCCCGTTCGTTCTTCGCGTTCCAGTGCCCGGCGAAGGGCGTCTCTTCCTGGCCGTCGCCGACCGTTGGCCACGGGGGAAGGATGTCTTCTGTTATGAGCTGGAGGCCTGGCCCGAAACCGCTGAGGTCCTCGAGGAAGTTCCGATCGAAGCTTCCGTGCGGGTGGGCGCAGCGCTGCACCTAACTCTTCAGCGCATCCGGGCTCGGCGCTCGCTGTTCGTATGGACCAAGAACCGTTCGGGCAAGACGATGATTTTTTGGCGATCGCAAACGTCGATGCACGCTTCTCGGCCAGGGATCCGTATCCCGCACGCGCGCGGGCTTGAGGGGCCGCTTGAGATCGCCGTCGACATCGCCGAGCGATACCCCTGGCGCTTCGTCGGCTATAAGGCGACCATCACGCGCCGCATCCTGCCTGTCGGGGACTATGCGGTACTCAATGACGGCGTGATCGGCCCGATCTGGCGAGCGCGGCGATTGCCGGGCGGCTGCAATTTGTTCTCGCGGACTTAGCGCAAGCCCCGCGAGCTGCTTTGGTCGTGGAGGGTCGTCTGAGCGATGTGGTCAAGAGCGCTGAGCGCGGGAGGGCAAGACCGGGGTGGCTGTTGAACGTCCTCGCGGCGATTCAGGTGTCGCACCCAAACGTGATGTGGATGTTTGGGGAGACAACGCGTCTGGCGGAGGACTGGGCGTACCGCTGGCTCGCCGCGAGCCTGCGCGCTGCGAGCGGGACCGATCTCGCACGAGACCGCGCCGCCTACGGTGCGCGTCCGATCCAGGAGGAGTTGGCACTTGGTCCCGCGCTGCTGGACGCGGCGGCGCGCCGCTCGCTGATCGCTCGGGAAGCGGAGCAGGGAACGATCTGGACGAGCCGGGGGGCGGCTGATAGATGTCGCGTGACTCAAAGCACAGCCGCCTCCGACCTAAAGAAGCTCGTCAGCGAGGGAGTGCTTGTTGTCCAAGGCTCCGGACGATCGCGGACGTATTGCGTCCGTGTCCCTAGGTGACCACGCCGATGGCGAGCCGCTAGTCTTCGGAGACTGATCTAGTGATTGCGACTGGGGGCCGTCCGGGGCTTGGGGGCGGAGC
>VBGU01000133.1:5868-9849 GCA_005881085.1 Chloroflexota bacterium
CGATTGCGGCGCCGAGCTGGAAGTGAAGGAGACCACACCCCTCGCGCTCGCCCTCGCGCCGGAGGCGCAGGAGGACTGGGGTGAATAGCCCTCGCGTCGGGGTCCTTCTGTCGCGGGTGCGCGTCGAGGAGAAGCTCCTGCTGGCCGAGCTCGAGTCGCGAGGCGTCGAGACGAAGATCATCGATGACCGCGAGCTCGTCCTCGCGGTCGAGCACCCGCCCGAGCTCGGCGTCGACGTGATCCTCGAGCGCTGCATCCAACATGGCACCGCTCTCTACGCGCTCGCGGTGTTGGACGCCTGGGGCGTACCGACGGTGAACCGTTACGAGGTCGCGGAGATTTGCGGCAACAAGCTGCTCACGACGATGCGCCTCGTCCGCGACGGGGTGCCGAGTCCGCGGACGCGCGTGGCGTTCACGCCCGAATCGGCGCTCGCGGCGATCGAGGAGCTCGGATATCCCGTCGTGCTCAAGCCGCTCATCGGCTCGTGGGGCCGTCTCGTCTCGAAGGTCAACGATCGCGAGGCGGCCGAGGCGATCGTCGAGCACAAGGATGTCCTCGGCAACTACCTTCACTCGATCTATTACGTCCAGGAGTACATCCAGAAGCCCGGCCGCGATATCCGCGCGTTCGTCGTCGGAAGCGAGACGATCGCCGCGATCTACCGCGCGAGCGAGCACTGGATCACGAACACTGCCCGCGGCGGCCAGGCCTCGAACTGCCCGGTCACGCCGGAGCTCGACGAGCTCTGCGTGCGCGCGGCCCGTGCCGTCGGAGGCGGCGTTGTCGCGATCGATCTTCTCGAGGCGCCCGAGGGACTGCTCGTGAACGAGGTGAACTACACGATGGAGTTCCGCAATTCGATCGACACGACCGGCGTGAACATCCCCGCGAAGGTCGTCGACTACGTCCTCGAGGTGGCGAGAGCCGCTCGGTGAAAGTCGGTGTTGTCGGCGCCGCCGGGTACGCGGGCGGCGAGCTCCTACGTCTCCTCCTGAGCCACCCGAAGGTCGACGAGATCGTCGCCGGCAGCGAGTCGCTCGCCGGGAAGCCGGTGACCGCGGCGCATCCGAACTTGCGGAAGCGGACGAGCCTCTCCTTCGTGCACTACGAGGACGTGGGCAAATGCGACGTCCTCTTTCTCTCGCTACCGAACGGGGCCCACCGCGCGCACGAGTTCGAGGATCGGACGACGATCCTGATCGACCTGTCGAGCGACCACCGTCTCCGCGACCCTGCGGACTACGACCGCTGGTACGACTCGCCACACCCGAGGCCGACGGTGCTCGATCGCTGGACGTACGGCATCCCGGAGCTCCACCGAACCGAGATCCGTAGCGCGACCCGTATTACCGGCGCGGGCTGCAACGCGACCGCATCGATCCTCGCTCTCCTCCCTCTCTTCCGCGCCGGGGTCGTCGACCGCACGCGGCCCGTCGTGATCGAGTGCAAGGTCGGGTCGAGCGAGGGAGGCCGCGAGCCGAGCGATGACAGCCACCACCCGGAGCGTTCGGGCGTGGTGCGCTCGTTCAGGCCGGTGGGGCACCGTCATACGCCTGAGATCGAGCAGGAGCTGCGCCTGGGCGGACACAACCTGCGAGTCGACCTCTCGGTGACCTCGGTGGAGCTCGTGCGCGGCGTGCTGGCGACGGCGCACGCTTACACGAACGCCCCGATGGACGAGAAGGTGCTCTGGAAGATCTACCGCGACACGTACGCCGCCGAGCCGTTCGTCCGTATCGTCAAAGAGCGCGCCGGCATCTGGCGCTATCCCGAGCCGAAGCTCCTCGCGGGCACGAACTTCGCAGACGTCGGGTTCGCGCTTGATCCTCGAGGAGACCGCGTCGTCGCCCTTTGCGCGATCGACAACCTCGTCAAGGGCGCTGCCGGCAACGGCGTTCAAGCGATGAACGTCGCCTGCGGCTTCGCCGAGGATGCCGGCCTGACTTTCGTGGGACTGCACCCGTGACCGCCCGGGGGTTGGGGGGCGAAGCCCCCCAATCGCTGTGACCGCCCGGGGGCTGGGGGGCGAAGCCCCCCAATCGCTGTGACGCTTCGCGCGGTCGTAAAGGCGGGCGGCAGCGCGGGGGTGGATCGCGATGCCGTCGCCGATCTCGTCGCGGACATCGCTCGATCGGACGAGATCGTGCTGGTGCACGGCGCATCCGCCGAAACGAACAAGCTCGCGGCGGCGCTCGGTCATCCTCAGGAGACTCTCGTGTCGCCGTCGGGCCACCAGAGCCGTCGCACCGATCGCCGGACGCTCGAGATCTTCGCGATGGCCGCCCTTGGGGTGGAGAACTTCCTTTACGTCGAGAAGCTCCAGCAGCGTGGGATCGACGCGGTCGGGCTCTCCGGCCTCTCGGGTCGCCTCCTCGTCGCACGGAAGAAGGACGTGCGCTCCGTCCGCGATGGGAAGACCATCCTCCTTCGCGACGACTACACCGGAAAGGTCGAGGCCGTGAACCTCCCGCTCCTCACGCAGTTCATCGGAGCCGGTCGCGTACCCGTGGTCGCCCCACTCGCGCTGTCGACGGAGCAGCAGGCGCTCAACGTCGACGGCGACCGAGTCGCGGCCGCGATCGCGGTGGCGATCGACGCGGATGCGCTCATCATCCTCACGAGCGTGCCGGGATTGCTTCGCGATGTGGAGGATCCGGGCACGCTCGTCGCCGAGACGACCATCGCCGAGGCTGAGTCAATGGCTCGCGGGCGCATGAAAGTGAAGATCCTCGCGGCACGCGAGGCGATCGACGGTGGCGTCGATGAAGTCGTCATCCGGTCGGCGAGCGGAGATCCGAGCGTACGGACCGTGATCCGAGGGTGAGCACGACCCTTCGGTCGACCGCAGATCTCATCGCGGCCGAGGACGCGCACGCCTCCGGCCTCTACACCAAGCGCGCGATCGTCCTCGTGCGTGGCGAAGGCGCCACAGTGTTCGATAGCGAGGGGCGTGCGTACATCGATTGCGTCGGGGGTCAGGGCATGGCGAACCTCGGCCACGGCAACGCCGCGGTCGCCGACGCGATCGCCCAACAGGCGCGGACCCTCGCGTCCTGCACCGAGCTGTTCTACAACGATCGCCGGGCCGAGCTCTATGGCGTGCTCGCCGGCATCCTGCCCGCCGCGCTCGATCGGGTCTTTCTCTGCAACAGCGGGACCGAAGCCGTCGAGGGCGCTCTCAAATTCGCGCGCGCCGCGACGAAGCGGACCGGAATCGTCGCGACGATGCGTGGCTTTCACGGGAAGACCATGGGCGCGCTCTCGGCGACGTGGGGACCCGAGTACCGGGACATGTTCGGTCCTCTCGTTCCCGGTTTCTCGCACGTTCCGTTCAACAAGCCCGAGGCGCTCGACGCGGCGATCACCGATGAGACCGCGGCGTTCATCTTCGAGCTCGTGCAGGGAGAGGGCGGTGTGCGTCCGGCGAGCCGCGAGTTCGCGCGGGAAGCGGCACGGGTCTGCGCCGAGCGCGGCGCGCTCCTGATCGTCGATGAGGTCCAGACGGGGTTCGGACGGACCGGCACCCTCTTCGCGATCGAGCAGTACGGACTGATGCCGGACATCCTCTGCCTCGCGAAATCGATCGCCGGCGGCATACCGATGGGCGCCATCGCGTTCTCGCGCAAGGTCGGCGACCTCGCCAAGCGGTCGCATTCCACGACGTTCGGCGGAAACCCTCTGGCCTGCGCCGCTGCCATCGCGGCGATCGGCGAGATCCGTCGTCTGGGTCTCGCTGCGAAGGCGCGCGAGCGCGGAGCGCAGCTTATCGAGGGCCTCCGCGCGATCCGGAGCGACCGTGTTCGCGAGGTGCGGGGTCTCGGCTTACTGGTCGGCGTGGAGCTCAAGGAGAACGCTGCGGGCGCGCTCCGCGCGCTGCAGGATGAGGGGATCCTCGCGCTCGGCGCGGGCCCGACCGTGGTGCGCTTCCTGCCGCCGCTCGTGATCTCCGAGAGCGAGATCGATCGCGTCCTCGCGGCC
>VBGU01000134.1 GCA_005881085.1 Chloroflexota bacterium
CCACGAGGTCGAGACCCCGCTCGGCCTGAAGGCGTCGCGACTTCGCGAGGATGTCGGTCACGTTGAGGCGGCTCGACTCCTCGACGAAGATCGGCGCCTGCTGCAGCTCGCTCGACGCGGCGGAGATCGCGGTGAACTCCTGCGTGGAGAGACGGCCGCGGCGCATCCGGTTCCCGTCGATCTCGGCGCGCATCGAGACGAGGCGCTGTACGACCTGCATCTCGCTCATCTCCATCGAGAAGAACGCGCAGGTCTTCTTCTGCACGACGGCGGCGTGCTCGACGATGTTGAGCGCGAGACTCGTCTTGCCCATGCCGGGACGTCCGGCGATCAGGATGAGGTCGGAGGGCTGCAGACCGCCGGTCTTCTTGTCGACCGACTCGATTCCGGTGCGGACACCGACGCGGAGGTCGCCGCGCGCGTCGATCTGCTCGGCATAGCGGCGCAGCGCGACGTCCAGCGGGACGATGTCGCGGTGCAGCGTTGATTCGCTCACCGCGAAGAGGAGCTCCTGCGCGTCCGCCACGGCGGCCGCGGACTCCTCGCGAGTAAGGGCGAGGCGCGCGATCTCGTTCGCGACGCCGATCAGCCGGCGAAGGAGGGCGGTCCGCTCGACGATCGCCGCATAGCTGGACGCGTGCGCGACCGTCGGCACGTTCTGCATGAGACCGACGAGGAATTGAGAGCCGCCGATCGCGTCGAGCTCGTCGTGCGCGAGGAGCTCCGACTGCACGGTCGCGAATCCGACCGGTTCGCTGCGCTCCGCGACGCGGGCGATCGCGCCAAGGACGATCCGGTGCTGCTCGCGCGACAGATCGGGCGGCCCGAGGCGGCCGCGCGCGATCTCGTTGTAGAGCCCGCCGTCCATGAGCATCGCGCCGAGGAGCGACGCCTCGGCTTCGGGCTTCTCGGGAGGCGGTTTGATGCCGCGGTCGGTCTGCACCGTCATGCGGGCGGACCGCCGTCGTCCGACGCCTTCGAGAAGAACTTCGCCTGCTCGCTCTCGAAGAGGAGCTGGAACCCTCCGGTGGGGCCGTTACGGTTCTTCGCGACGGCGCCGTTGATGAGGCGCGGCGCGCCGGCCGGCGTCTCCTCGCGGTCGCGCCACAGCATGATGACGATGTCTGCATCTTGCTCGAGGCTTCCGCCTTCACGAAGAGTCGAGAGCTTCGGCTCGCCGCCGGAGTCGCCAGCGGCGCGGGACAGCTGCGAGAGTCCGATCACGACGACGCCGAGCTCGCGCGCGAGTGATTTCAGGTTCCGCGTGATCGTCGCGATCTCCTGGACGCGGTTTTCGTCGTCCTCGCCGGTTCGGATGAGTTGGATGTAGTCGACGATGATCACTTCGATCTTTTCGTGCGTGCTCGCGCGGCGGGCCTTGGTTCGCAGCTCCATGATCGAGATGCCCGGCGTATCGTCGATGAACACGGGTAGACCGTGCAGCGCCGCCGCCGCCTCGGTGTCGATGATGTTCCCGGTCCGTAGGGCGAGAAGATCCATGCGCGAGTTCAGCGCGAGATACCGCGAGACGATCTGCTTGGCGTCCATCTCGAGCGAAAAGAGCAGCACCGGATGGCCGCGTCTAGCGACGTTGAAGCTCACCCCGAGGGCCAGGCTGGTCTTGCCCACCGACGGCCGCGCCGCCATGACGATCAGGTCCCCGACGGTGAAGCCCTCGGTGTAGTAGTCGATCTCGCGGAAGCCGGAGGGGATCCCGCTCACCTCGAACGGACGCTCCATGCGATCGGTGAGGTGCTCATAGTTGGATTGGAGCGAGGCGGTGATATGACGAAGCTGCGCGTTCGCGGATTCGTCGCGCAGCGCGAACAGCCGCTGCTCAGCGCGGTCGAGCGCGAGGGGAATGTCGGTCGGTTCGTCGTAGGCATCCGCGGCGATCGACGTGGCCGCGCCGAGGAGGCGCCGCAGGATCGCGCGATCTCGGACGACGCGGCCGTACCGGTCGATCTCCGCCGCGGTCGCGACGCTCTCGGCGAGCGCGCGCAGGTACGCCTGGCCGCCCGCCCGATCCAGCTCCTCACGCCGCGCGAGCTCCATCTGAATGGTGAGCGGATCGATGCGCTCGCGCCGCTCGAGCAGCGCCTGCGCGGCGTCGTAGATCCGCTGGTGGCGCGGGATGTAGAAATCGTCGACGCGCAGGAGGTCCGCGATCTTGAAGATCGCGTCGCGATCGATCAGCAGGCTCCCAATGACCTGCTGCTCGGCGGCCTCGTCGAAAGGGACCTGGCGGTCGGGCGCGCGCGTCTCGAGAGTCACGCGAGGTATTCTAGAACGGACGTTCTAAGCAGAAGAGGGCCCTCCGTCGCCACACCTGATGCGCGGCGGAAGCGCCTCCGCGGTTCCGAGACGCTAGCGTCGACACCGAACGGCGCGAAGGTCTTTTGTCCACCATCTCCTCCACCAGTTCGTCCACAACGAGTCAGCGAAGCTGGCGAGCGTACGCAGTACAACGAGTCAGCGAAGCTGGCGAGCGTACGAAGTACAACGAGCAAGAGAGGCCGGCGCGCGTACGCGGTACAACGAGTCAGCGAAGCCGGAGTGCTTACGCAAATACGCGTCATCCATAAAGGAGCGGCCAGGAGTTGCGTGTCCTCGTGACCGGCGGCGCCGGTTTTCTCGGCAGTCACGTCGTGGACGCGCTCCTCGCCCGCGGCGACGACGTCATGGTCGTGGACGATCTCTCCACGGGAGATCGCGCGAACGTCGATCGGCACGCCGATTTCGCCGTCGCGGACGTCGCCGATTTATCGGCGCTCCAGCGCGGGATCGGTAGCCGGCGCATCGATGCCGTCGTCCATTGCGCCGCGAAGACGAAAGTGGTCGAGTCCATGACGAAGAAAGCCCTCTACGAGCGCGTGATCGTCGGCGGGACGCGCAACGTGGTCCAGACGTCGCGGCGCCTCGGCGCATCGATCTTTGTGAACATTTCCACCGGAGGCGCGATCTACGGCGAGACCCCGGCCTGCGCGGACGAGACCGTCCCCGTCGATCCGCAATCGAACTACGGGCGGTTCAAAGCGACGGCCGAAAAGCTCGTCGAATCGTCCGACCTACGCGCGGTGACGCTGCGCCTCGCGAACATCTACGGCCCGCGCCAGCGCACAGACCTCGAAGGCGGGGTGATCGCGATCTTCATCGGCTGCTGGAAGCGCGGCGAGCCGATCACCCTGTTCGGCGACGGAAGCTACGAGCGCGATTACGTCTACATCGCCGATGTCGTCGAGTCCGTCCTCGGCGCGCTCAGTGGAACGCACGCCGGTGTCTACAACATCGGCACCGGCGTCGCGACGAGCGTGAACGACCTGGTCTCGGCGCTCGCCGCGGTGCTCGGACCCCCGCTCGGCATCGTCAGGGCGCCAGCTCGACCAGGCGAGGTCCTCCGCGGGTGCGTTGATCCGGCGAAGGCCGCGCACGAAGGCCTCTGGCGGCCGAAGACAGGGCTCGCGGACGGGCTCCGGCGCACGGCAGCCGCCGAAGGCGTTTTGTTGTCATAAGGCGTGATCCATTTCCGCCGCCCTCCGAACTACAGAGGGGAGAAATGGAGGCGGAACATGAAACTCGGTTGGCGAGGACTTTTCTCGTTACCTGTCGCGATGGCCCTAGTGATAGGGCTACCCGCCGCGCCCGGGGCGGCGGCGGCGGACAATCAATACACCGTCCACCCGCTCGTTTCGAACGTCGCGGGCATGGCGCCGAACACCGATCCGAACCTCGTGAACGCGTGGGGCCTCACCGCATCAGCAACGTCACCGTGGTGGATCGCCGACAACGGCACGAGCGTCTCGACCCTCTACCGGGCCGACGGGTCGATCGTCCCGCTCGTTGTCCAGGTCCCGGTGCATCCGACGGGTACGGTCTTCTGGGGCGCGGCGCGCGCCACCTTCGTCTTCGACACGGAGGCGGGGCAGATTCGCGGTTGGAAGAACACGCAGGGCAACCAGACCATCGTCCTCGCCGACCGTTCCGCGGTCGGCGCGATCTACAAGGGACTCGCACTCGCGAGGACGGCGACGGGCGACCGGTTTTACGCGACTGACTTCCACAACGCCCGCGTCGATGTCTTCGATGCGAACTTCAGTCTCGTGACGAGCGACGGCGCATTCGTCGACTCGGACCTGCCCTCGGGCTACGCGCCGTTCGGGATACAGACGATCGGTTCGCGCATCTTCGTGACGTATGCGAAACAGGACGCCGATGCGGCTGACGAGATCCACGGCCAGGGCAAGGGGTTCGTCGACGTTTACGACACCTCCGGCTCGCTGCTCGCGCGGGTCGCGCAGCACGGCCAGCTCGACGCACCGTGGGGACTCGCGCTCGCTCCCGCGAATTTCGGACGCTTCAGCGGCGATCTCCTCGTGGGAAACTTCGGCGACGGGCGGATAAACGCCTACGAGGAAGGGGCCAATGGCAAGTTCGAGCACCGCGGCGAGCTGCGGGACGGCGCATCGCAGCCGATCTCGATCGACGGCCTCTGGGCTTTGCAGTTCGGACACGGGGCGGCCAACAACGGGCCGACCAACACGCTCTTCTTCACGGCCGGTCCAAACGACGAGTCGGACGGACTCTTCGGTTCGATCACCGCTCCCTGAGCGACGTGGCGGCGTGGCGACGTGGTACTCGCCGCGCCGCCACCGCCGCCAGCCGACGCGACGCTTGACTGCCCGGCATAGGATTCCGCCGGGGGAGCGCACGAATGGCGATGGCGTTGACCGACAAAGACCTGGTCTGCCGCGAGTGCGGGAATCCTTTTGTGTGGACCGCGGGCGAGCAGGAGTTCTACGCGCAGAAAGGCCTGCTCCATGAGCCGCAGCGCTGCCCCGAATGCCGGCGCCGCGCCAAGGCAGAGCGCGCCGCGGCGAGAGCGCAGAGCATGCACGACATCGTCTGCTCCAACTGCGGCCGCGCGGGCCAGGTGCCGTTCGCGC
>VBGU01000135.1 GCA_005881085.1 Chloroflexota bacterium
CGGCGCCCCGGTTCCCGTGCGCGAGCCTCTCACGCCGCGCGAGCTCGAGCTCCTTCGTTACCTGGCGGAGGGTTACACCAATAAGGAGATCGCGCGCGCCATGGTCCTCGCCGAAGACACCGTGAAGAAGGGCGTGCAGACCCTCATCGCCAAGCTCGGGGCCACCGACCGGACCCACGCCGTGGTCCTTGCGTTACGGCGCCACCTCATCGAATAGCGCTAAGCCTCTCGTACCCGGTTCGACGGGTTCGGGCGCCGCCCTACGAGCCGTTTTCTATGTAGGCATCTCGCTCGTGGGCCTCGCGACCGCGGCCCTTATCCGTTCGGGTACCGGCCTTAACGCGGCTCGCCTGCATGCTCGCCGAGGGCCGGAATGGCTGGTCGCCGAGTGGGTATCCCAAAAGGACCTGATCGGGGATTAACCAGCAGGTGCCGCGCGCGCAGAGTTCGCGCGCCGTCGCACGGTGAGGGGCGAGACCTAGACCGGGTCTTTGGTGGGCGTGCGTCGGGGCGGAGGGGGACCTTGGCGGACTCGGCCCTGCTGTGGGCACGGTGTCGGGAGGGCGACGCCGCAGCGCGATGTGCGCTCATCGAGCGCTTCGCGCCGCTGGCTACCCGTATCGCACGTGGCATGAACGTTCCGGTCGGCGCGGTCGCCGGCCCGGATGACCTGGAGTCCGCCGCTCTGATCGGGCTGATCGATGCCGTTGACCGTTTCGAGCCGGAGCGGGGCGTTCCCTTCGAGGGCTATGCAAGCTTGCGGATCCGCGGGGCGGTCCTGGACGAGGTTCGCCGCGTGGACGAGCTTGGACGGGCGGACCGTCGGCGCCAACGCGCGGCCGCGGCGCAGGGGGAGGCGGGCTCCTATCGCGGGACCGTATCGCTCGATGAGCTCATCGAGCGCGGGTACCACGGGGGGGCGGAGCAGGACGAACTCGCGGAGCGCTACGAGGCGGAGGACCTTCGCGCGCGTGTGCGCTCCGCGATGACCTGCTTGCCACCTCGCCAGCGCGAGGTTCTCGAGCGGTACTACGGCCAGTCCCTGACGCTCCGTGAAGCCGGGCTTCGCATGGGGATCAGCGAAGCGCGGGCCTGCCAGCTGCATGGCCGCGCCATCCAGAACCTGCGTCGCCAGCTGTCGGTCATTTTCCCCACCCCCGTCCACGCGCCCCGCGTCCCCGTCGCCGCGTAAGACTCAGCCCGCAAGGGCAAGCTCGCGCTGCGCCGGCAGGAACGCGCTCGAACGGAGCTCGAGCCGACCGAGATCCGATAGCCAAACGGCGAGGCCCAGCGGTCGCAGGAGCCGGTCGATCATGTCGTGCTTGGCGAAGCGATTCGCGAAGAGCCGCGCGAGATCGTCGAAGAGCGGATGGCTCACGGTCTCGAAGCCGACGAGGTCGTCCGCAAATTCCACCGGCACCGTCGCCGCGAAAGCGCCGAGCCGTTCGTGCTTCCACAGAACGTAATCGCGGCGCGCGGCATGGTGCGCGATCCGCAGGCGTCGCTCGCCGGGCAGACCGATGAAGCGGCCGTCGCCCAGCAGCGAGCCGAGGATCACCTGGAACTGGACGGGATCGGGCGGTAGTCGGCGGATCGCCGTGTGGGGATGTTCGACCACACCGATGAGTTCGACCGGCGCTTGCGTCGGTCACATCCGCGGCGCCTACTTCGAGAACCGGCGCAGGTTCCCCAAGAGCGAGAGCGTCGCGTCGAATTTCTTCACCCGCTGCTTGAAAGGGAAGTCGGACGGGGACACGAGGAGCTTCGCTACGGCCCGCACCGGCTGCGGCGAGACCCACTCGTTCGGGATCCAGGTCCGCGCGAACGGTTCCCTCGGCAACACGTAGATGGTGCCGTCGCGCCAGATCGCCTCGTCGCGCGGATCCGCTTCGGTGAAGAAGAAGTAGTAGCGATGAACCACGGACCCGCGCCGCAGGTGATAGCAGCCATTCCAGAGAGAGCCCGCGCGGGGACGGTCCAGTGTGGCGAAGAAGAGTGGCCAGATTCCGTCAGAGGTTGCGAAGACTGCCTCCAGGGTTCGGGCCTCGTAATCGGGGGCTGGCATCGGCCTGACCTCGTCGAGGTCGGGCGCCGCCGTGCCGTGGACAAGGTAACGGCGGGTGTGCACGAGATAGGACAGGAACTCGTGCTTCGGCAGGTCCAGCCGATAATCGATGAGACTGCTCCGTCCCGGCTCGAGGAGCTCGTCGAACTCGGGTCGCGGCCCTGCGCCAAGGGTGAACGGAGGACCTTCGACCATTCCGACGTCGAGCCCGAACCGAAGGGCGAGGGCTCCGAGCGCGATCTGCCCGCGCGCGAGGGCCAGCCCAAAGCGATTTCCCGGCGCCAACCGGTCAGCTCACGCCCGGCACACGACGAGGCACGGCGTTCCGGAGGCGGATGCCGCTGAACTCGAGCGTGGACTCGATGACTGCGTCCCAGAGCGGCCAGAGATTCGTCACGGCGCGGAGGAGGATCCCGGCCTTCGCGTGCCGGCCGATCAGGTCGTCGATCCCGACGAGCTCGAGCGGATCGACGGCGGCGCGGCTCATCCAGTACCCCAACGTCTCGCGATCCTGCAGGAATGGCTCCGCCGGCAGACGGTACAGGTAGAGCCGCGCGTTGCGGACTCGCTCGAGCCAGCCCTCTTCGATCACATGAACGCGCCGTTCGCGCCGCCCGTCGAGGAATCGCGCGAGGTCAGCATCCGTAGTGCGCGGGCCTGCCCAAAAGGTGCACCGAGGGCAGTCGCGGGGGAACCAGTAGAGCGGCAAGTGCCGCGTGTCGACGGCCCACACGAGCGGCTCATCCGTGAGCGCGGTCCGCGCGCGATGCGGCGCGAACCGAGTGATCGTCGGGTCCTCGCTGACATGCCAGAGAGCGTGCGGCCCCTCGCCGAGGTACGACGGCGCTGATGCGCGCATCACCATCTACGGAAAAACAAAAGACCCTGGCGCTTTCGCGTCGGGGTCTTTAGATCCCGGCCCTGACCTATTTTCCCGGGGACCGACGTCCCGAGTATCTTCGGCGCTGGTGGGCTTGACTGCTGTGTTCGGGATGGGAACAGGTATGACCCCACCGCTCCAAGGACCGAGGATTCGATTTTACCGCGCTGGCGCGAGGCGTCAACGCGACTTTGTGGCAGTGGCTGCTTTCTCGACGTAAGGCGCGCGCCAGGTCGGCGCTTCGAACGGTGCCCCGAAATAGTCGGTGATCTTGCTGATTTTTCCGTCACGCAGCTCGATCAGGGAGACGGCGTGCCACGTCTCACCGTTCGGATACGTGATCTGACCCGCGACAGCGAACCGATCGCCAGCGCCGATGATCACGTCAGGGATGGGATCGGAGTTCGCCGTGCTCGTTTCTCGCGGTGTTCCACCCGGGTAGTTCTCGATGATCGCGCGCCGATTGTCTTTTCCGCGGATGCGCTCGCCGGACTGCGGGTATTCCTCGACGAAGTCGTCGGAGAGCAGTCGCTCCTGGGCTTCGATGTCGTTCGCCGCCATCGCACGTAGGAACTGCTCGACAGTCGTGCGGTTGTCTCCCACTTTGTCTTCCTCCCCTTGGCGCGGCACGCGCTGTTCGCGGTGCTAGTGGGGAGCGTACGCCCAGTGAGAAGCGGGACGTCCCGGCTACGGGCGGATGTTCTGGTTCAGCCGGAAGACGTTATCGGGATCGTGCGTCCGCTTGAGAGCACGGAGCCGGTCGTACTTCTTGTTCCCGTAGATCCCCCGCACGACGTCGTCGCCTTGCTCGACGACGTCGTTCACGTACTGGCCGGCCCTCGTGAATGGCTTGACAGCCGCCATCGCGGCGCGGCCCCAGGCGATGTAGTCGAGGTCCCGCTCCTTGTCGACCCAGAATGCCTCCGCGCCGAGCCAATGTGCAGCTCCGCGGCCAGTGAAAGCCATCGCATCCTCCGCCACATCGGCGGTGGCGCCGCCCTGTGCCCATAGTCCGATCGAGCACTCCCCGGGTGCGATCGAAACGTGCTCTGCCATACGGTCCACCGCGGTGTCGGAGAGCTCATCGAGGAATGCGCCCTTCATGTAGAAGCGCTTGCCCCAGGCCATCTCTTCGTCGCTCATCGTCTGCACCGCGAGGTAGGTCGTCGCGGTAACCGTTTCGAGGAGAGGTGCGACCTGACCGCGAAGCGGACGCAGGTCGCGCTCGGCATCCCGCTGATCGCCGACGTGCGTCGCTCCGACCGCGACAGTCGCGTCTCCTCGTTGCCCCGGGGTCGTCGCTCGGCCGCCCGGGGCGTTCGCGAAGCTCAGCCCAAGGTGCATGTGGTCCGGAGCCGATCGGGACAGGTCCCGATACAGAGCAGCCGCCTCGCGAGCC